>CAYUAZ010000005.1:12794-25657 GCA_964442865.1 uncultured Gammaproteobacteria bacterium | reverse complement strand
TCGCCCTCCAGCTCCTCGGGGTGCACCAGGGCGCCGGCCTCTTTCAGCGCCTCGAGTATCGCCACCAAATCACCCGGGGCAGCACCCACCTGGTTGACGGCGCGCACTATCTGATCCAGCGTTACACCCGGATTGAACAAAAACATGCGGTTGGTTTCCTGCTTGACCTCGATGTCGGCGTTCGGCACCACCACGGTCTGCCCGCCGGAGAGCGGCGCGGGCTGGCTGACGATGGGCTTCGATGCAATGGTCACCGTCAAACTGCCGTGCGCCACCGCAGCCGGTGTGACCGTCACGTGCTGTCCGATCACCACGGTGCCGGTACGGGAATTGATAATGACCCGGGCCGGTGCGTCGCCGGGCTCCAGCGTGAGATTTTCCAACAGTGATACAAAACTCACGCGCTGAGAGTGTTCCGCGGGTGCGTTGACCGTGATGGACGTGCCATCCACCGCCGCCGCAACACCGTTGCCGAGCGCCTTGTTGATGGCGCCGGCCAGGTGATTCGCCGTCGTGAAGTCGGCGGTGTGAAGATTGAGCGTGAGCACGTCACCGTTGTCAAACGAGTTCGGCACGCTACGCTCCACGGTCGCGCCGTTGGGGATGCGCCCGGCGCTCGGCACGTTCACGGTGATCTTGGAGCCGTCGTCGCTCTCGGCGCCGAATCCGCCGACCACCAAATTGCCCTGCGCGATCGCGTAGACATTACCGTCCGCGCCGCGCAGCGGCGACATCAGCAGGCTGCCGCCGCGCAGACTCTTGGCGTTACCGATGGATGAGACCGTGATGTCAATTTTCTGACCGGGCTTCACAAACGGAGGCAGATCGGCGTGCAGCGCCACCGCCGCGACGTTCTTGAGCTGCGGGTTGATATCCGGCGGAATGCTCACCCCGAACTGCGACAACATACTCTTCAAGCTCTGCACCGTAAACGGTGTCTGGCTGGTCTGATCGCCGGTGCCGTTGAGCCCCACCACCAGGCCGTAGCCTACCAATTGATTGGAGCGCACCCCCGCCACCGAGGCCAGGTCTTTGATGCGTTCGGCATGGGCGGCATCGGCCAGTGTTAAGCAGAGTATAAACAGCAAAGGGTATTTTAATTTCATAGTTCTGTTTTCCGGTTATTAGTAGCGAGTGGCGAGTAGCGAGTAGCTAGGCAAAGAATAAAAGGTTTTCCCTCGCCACCAGCTACTCGTTACTAGCCACTGCATTAAAACGGCCACAACGCGCTCAAGAAGAAACGCGCCAGCCAGCCTGCCGCATTCGAGTCGGCGACTTGTCCCTTGCCGGCGTAAGTGATTTGCGCATCGGCCACCAGTGTGGACAGCACCGTGTTATCGGAACGGATATCCGCCGGCCTCACGATGCCGGCCACTTGAACGTGCTCGTCACCCTGATTGATAGTGAGCAGCTTCTCGCCGCGCACCACCAGGTAACCGTTGGCCAGCACATCCACGACGGAGACGGTGACACTGCCGGTCAGACTGTTGCTCTGCGCACTATCACCCTCACCGCTGAAGTCCTGATTGGAGTTGAGTCCAAAGCCCAAATTATTGTCATGCGAGGTGAGCAAATCAAAGGAGGGAGACTTGCCGAACAGCGTCGGATTGGCAATGGAGACATCGTTTGCCTTTTTGGTGTTGGTCTTGGCCGATTTATTGGCGTTGGTCTTTTCCACCAAACGGATGGTGAGAATGTCACCCACCCGGCGCGCACGTTGATCCTCAAATAGAGAAATCTCGTGACCCGCCCGATAGATTGAACCTTGGACCGAGGCGACGGGCGCAGTCGTCTGCACGGCGTCCCGCTCGACGGGACGCACCGGGGCGTAGGCCGGGTCGCGCACCGCCGTGGTCGTCGCGCAACCACCCAGCACTGCCAGACTCAGGCAGGCCACTCCTAATTTAATTGTATTTTTCATCATTGGCCCTCGCTAGCTTGTAGGTGCGAATTCATTCGCACAAGTCAGCCCTACAAGTTATTATTCACGTACTGCAACATCTGATCGGCCGTTGAGATCGCCTTGGAATTCATCTCATAGGCGCGCTGCGTCTCGATCATGTTCACCAATTCTTCCACCACGTTGACATTGGAACTCTCCACAGATCCCTGCACCAGGGTACCGAGCCCCGTCAATCCCGGGGTGCCCGTCTGCGGTGAACCGCTCGCCGTGGATTCACGATAGAGATTTTCACCTATCGGTTGCAATCCGGTGGGGTTGATAAAATCCGCCAATTGCAGATTGCCGATCTGAGTAGGCGCGGTACTCCCCGCGACCAGCGCCGAGACCACACCATCCGAACCTATCGTAACGCTGATGGTACTCTGCGGAACAGTGATCGCGGGTTGCAGGATGTACCCATTCGACGTAACCATCTGACCTTGCGCATCCACCTGGAATGAGCCGTCGCGGGTGTAGGCCAGTGTGCCGTCAGGCGTATTGACCTGAAAAAATCCGCGCCCCTGAATGGCCATATCGAGCGGGTTACTGGTTTGCACCAGGTTGCCCTGCGTGAACAGTTTTTCAGTCGCCACCGGCCGCACTCCCGTGCCCAGCGACAAGCCCGAAGGCAGTTGCGTATTTTGCGAAGACTGCGCGCCCACCTGCCGTATATTTTGATACAACAAGTCCTCGAACACCGCACGCGAGCGCTTAAAGCCGGTGGTGTTGACGTTGGCGAGATTGTTGGAAACCACCGCCAGGCGCGTCTGCTGTGCATCGAGTCCGGTCTTGGCGACCCATAAGGCTGGATTCATCTTGATACTCCTTGGTTTTAAGTTATCCGCATCATCTGCGTGGCGGCGGCGTCGTTCTGCTGCGCCGTCGCCATCATCTTCACCTGCATCTCAAACTGGCGGGCGAGGCTAATCATCTTCACCATCTCCTCCACCGCACTCACATTGCTCGACTCGAGGCTCCCCGCGTTCACCCGCACCCTGGCATCCAGTGCAGCCGCTATGCCCTCTCGGGTACGCAGCAATCCATCCGGGCCTTTCACCAACGTACCGACATCCGGATTCACCAATTTGAGCCTGTCCACTACGGCCAGCGTCGCGGCAGTCTGGCCGAGCGGCTGGATTGAAACCGTGCCGTCGGCGCCAATCTCTAATTTTTGCGCGGGCGGCAGCGTAATCGGCCCGCCGTTCCCCAACACCATAAGACCGGTCGCGGTCTCCAGCACGCCAGTCGTGTTGACATGCAAATCACCCGCGCGCGTGTAGGCCTCGCTGCCGTCACCGGCCTGCACCGCAATCCAGCCCTCGCCCTGAATGGCGACATCCAGATCGCGGCCGGTATTGATCGTGGCCCCGGAGGCGAAATCCACCCCCTGCCCTTTGATGCCGGAGTAGACCCGGCTCGGCTGGCCGGGACCGTATAGCGCAAGGCTCTCCGCCTCGAGCAGATCGGCGCGAAAACCGTGGGTGCTGACGTTGGCGAGGTTATGGCTGTTGACCACCTGGGCCTGCATCGTTTGGCCTGCGGCCGACATCGCTATGTAGAGCATCCGATCCATGAGTACTGCCTCAGTTTATCCGCCGTTTAACGAATATTAATGATGGCTTGTGTCACGGTATCGGCCGCCGAAATCACCTGCGCGTTGGACTGGAAGTTTCGCTGCGCGGTAATCATATTCACGAGTTGCTCGGTAAGATCTACATTGGAGCCTTCCAACGCGCCAGATTGAATCGCGCCGAGACTGCCCGTTCCCGGCGCGCCATCCAGCGCGGCGCCGGAGGCGAAGGTCTCGGACCAGGTCGTGTTGCCTGACTGCTGCAAACCTTGTGTATTAGCGAAGTTAGTCAGTATTACCTGCCCCAGCTTGCTCGATTGGCCATTGGTATAACGCGCAGACACCACGCCGCTGTTATCTATACTGAGACCGCTCACACGGCCATTGGCATAACCATCCTGCGTCAGCGAGTTGACGCCAAAGGCATTGCCCAATTGGGTGGTGTTGGTGTAGTTCAAGGTCAACGCCAGGGGCGCAGCGCCGCTCGGCGCCGGGATGGTAAAGGTCAAAGGACCGACGTTGCCGGGAGCGGCGGGCGTAGTCAGCACACCCGTATTTGAAAATACCATTGAGGCGGGGCCGCTGATGGGGAAAATATTGTCCACCTGCGTATAGGCATCCCAACTATTTGCCGCCGCCGCCTTGCGGAAGTAGATCGTCGCGAGATGCGGTGCGCCCAGCGAGTCATACACCGTGAGCGAAGTCGAATTGCTATAGCTGGCAGGATCGGGCGCGGCAGGTCCGGCGGTGGAGAACGCTACCCCAGGCACCGTCGCAGCCGCATTCAGATTGGCGCCGACCGTGATCGTGCTGGACACCTTCGGCGGTATGTCGGCCGTGGACAACTTGAGATCGCCGCGCGCACCCGTGATCGCGCCGGTGGAACTCGCCTGGAACGCCGTAAGCCGTTGGCCGGTGCTGTTTACCACAAAACCGTCTTTATTCACACCGAATGCGCCAGCCCGTGAATAAACCGTGGTGCCGTTTTCGTTGAGACGGAAGAAACCCGAACCGTTAATGGCGAGATCCAGACTGTTGTTGGTGAAATTGACGGTGCCTTGTGAGAATTGTTGCCCCACCTTTTGCAGACGCACACCGCTGCCAATGGCGTTGCTCGAAGCGCCCAGACTGCTTGCGGCATAGATGTCTCCAAACTCCGCCCGCGAACCTTTAAATCCGCTAGTGGCATTGTTGGCGATATTATTGGCGATCACGTTAAGATCGGAAGTGGCGGCGTTTAACCCGCTTAATGCAATACGAAATGGCATGACGATTCTCCTTTTGCTGAGACTATAAAATCTGCTTGATCTTGCTGAGTTCGACAGGGCCTAGACTGCCCAGATTCAGGCTCAGCCCATTGTTCCCGACGCTGACACTCTCTACCTTGGCGCTGACATAGGTGTCCACGGCCTGATTTTTCCCGTCCATAATGGCCTCGGCCTTGACGAAATAGGTTCCCGGCACGGCCTGCTGGCCGCTATCGGTAAGGCCATCCCAACTAAAGCGCGCCTGCCCCTCGGGCTGCGGGCCCAGATCCAAAGAGCGGACCAGCACTCCCTTTGAATTAAATATGCCGACAGTAAGTCCACTGGTGCTGGCCGCCAAATCCACGGCGCCGCTGAGCGCGCCTCCTTGCGGCAACACGCCTCGCTCGCTCGGCGCAAGCACCGTGCGGCCCACCAAACCGGAGGCTTGCAGAATCTGGTTGGATTGCATCGCGGTGGCCAACTGCCCGAATGAACTTTGCAATTCCTGGATACCGCTCACCGTGCTAAATTGCGCGATCTGGCCGAGAAATTCACTGTTGCTGAGCGGCTTGGTCGGGTCCTGATGCTTCAACTGTGCGGTCATCAGCTCCAGAAATTCCGCCTGGCCGAGCTTGTTATTATCTTTCACGGGCGCCTTGCTCAAACCCAGCCCCAGGCTTTCATAGACATTGGTTTCTTGTACGGTATTCATCTTGTCTCCTTATTGACCCAGCGCCAGGGTGCGCATCATGAGCTGCTTGCTGGTGTTGATGACCTCGAGATTGCTCTGGTAAGAGCGCGAGGCCGACATCATGTTGGCCATCTCTTCGATGGGATTGACGTTGGACGTGTAGACATAGCCGCGCGCGTCGGCGAGCGGGTTGTTCGGTTCATACTGACTGCGTACCGGCGCTTGGCTTTCGACAATACCCAGCACCTTCACGGCCACATCGCTTTCACCCTGGTCTCCGCCGAGCGCGCTCATTACTGCGGCGAACACCGGCTGGCGCGCGCGGTACGCCGTTTGCGGCGAGCTGCTCACCGTGTCGGCGTTGGCCATATTACTGGCCGTGGTATTGAGTCGCAGCGACTGCGCGCTGAGGCTGGAACCGGCGATATCGAAGATATTGAATAACGACATGATTAATCTCCCCGGATTGCGGACAGCAATCCCCTGATCTTGCCGCTCAAAAAGGTGAGACTGGCCTGATACTCGATGGCGTTTTGGGTAAACTCGGCCTGCTCGATCTGGGTGTCCACCGTGTTGCCGTCCAGCGCAGGCTGATTGGGAATGCGGTATTGCAATTCGGCGCCCAGACGGCCGCCCGCATTGGCTGAGATGTGGCCGGGCTGGGTCGTTACCAGGCGCACGCTATTGACGGAAGATTGCCCTTGGGCCTGCGCGAGCGCGGACTTAAAGTCAAAGTCGCGGGCCTTGTAATGGGGGGTGTCTGCGTTGGCGAGATTGCGCGCCAAGACCTCGGCGCGCTGGCTACGCAACGCAACTGCGTCGGCGTGTAGCCCTAATGCAGAATCGATACTTATCGGCACATCCCACCTCAACTTGAGTTTCTCAGTGGGAAGTAAAGCAATGCTTATGCCATAAGATAAATAGCTAATTAAAACAGATAGATATATTAAATAACCTATTTTCTAATGAGGCGTGGGCGGCAAGGCGTCGCCGCCTAGCGGCAATCTTGGAAAAAATTGAAAGGCAGCCTGCCCAGTAGCTGCGGAGCATAATCAAACCGGTCGGCAGTGAACACAGAGGGGTTAATGATGGATACAGCGGATCTGATTGAGCGCCTTGAAAAACTTAACGCGATAGGGATCGCCCTTTCTGCGGAAAGGGATACCCCCCGCCTTATAGAAAAGATTCTGCTTGCGGCTAAAGAGCTGACCCATGCGGATGGCGGGACGGTTTACACGGTCACGGCGGCGCAGGAACTCTGCTTCGAAGTAATACGCAACGATTCCTTGCACATTGCGCTGGGTGGCGGCACGGGAGAACTCGTGCCCTTCGCACCCATCCCCTTATATACCGCCCCGGATAAGCCGAACGATCACCTGGTAGCCGCCTACGCGGTATTACATGATCTGACGGTCAATATTGAGGACGCCTACAGCGCGGCAGGATTCGATTTCTCAGGCACACGGGCCTTTGATCTGGCCATGGGCTATCGCTCGAAATCCTTTTTGACCATTCCCATGAAAAATCATGAAGGCGAGATTATCGGCGCCTTGCAACTGATCAATGCCATTGACCCCCGTTCCAGACAGATCATTGCCTTCTCTGAAACCGATCAAAAATTGGTTGAATCCTTGGCGTCTCAGGCGGCCGTGGCATTAACCAATCAACGCCTGATCAAACAGTTAGAGGAATTATTTGAAGCATTTATTCATGCCATCAACATCGCGATTGACGAAAAATCGCCCCATACCGGGGCACACTGCCAGCGCGTACCGATACTCACCCTGATGCTTGCCGACGCAGCCATCCAAACCGGCAGAGGCCCCTACGCCGATTTCCTGATGAATCTCGAGCAACGCCAGGAATTAAAAATCGCGGCCCTATTGCACGATTGCGGCAAGATCACCACACCGGTGCATGTCGTCGAAAAGGCGACCAAATTGGAAACGCTATTCGACCGTATCCAGCTCGTTGACACGCGCTTCGAAATCTTGAAAAGGGACGCGCAGATCGCCTGCCTAAGGGAACAACTTGAGACGCTGCGGGCCGGGAAGGCGGCTCAGCCGGCTATGCCGGAACAGGCCTGTGCGCAAAGGCTTGCGGAACTCAATGAAGATCAGGCATTCATCCGGCGCTGCAATAGCGGCGGAGAGTTTATGCCGCCGCAACAGCAGGCGCGTGTCCGGCGCATTGCGCACTATACCTGGCTGGACAGAGCCGGAGAAAGCTGCCCCCTATTATCCGAAAATGAGGTGCACAACCTCACCGTCGCCAAAGGCACATTGACGCCGGAAGAACGGGACATTATCAACCAGCATGTGGTGATGAGTTACAAAATGCTCAAGGCCCTCCCCTGGCCTAAACATTTACGCAATGTCCCCGATTATGCAGGCGCGCATCATGAACGTATGGATGGCAAAGGATATCCGAATGGCCTTACCGGCACGCAAATACAGGTCGCCGCGCGCATGATCGGCATCGCCGATGTCTTCGAGGCGCTCACCTCCAAGGACAGGCCCTATAAAAAACCCATGACGCTCAGCCAGGCCTTACACGTTCTAGGGAAGATGAAGCTGGAGCATCACATAGACCCCGATCTCTTCGACATCTTTGTCAAACAGCGCGTCTATTTGCGTTACGCGCAGCGCTATCTTGACGCGGAACAGATGGATGAGGTGGACCTGTCGAAAATTCCCGGCTATGTAGAGTGAGCCATGTAGATACAAGGGAAAAGAGGGAAGAGTAAAGCGCGCGCACCCGTGTTCACTTGTATCTACCCGTCTGGGAACCAGCCGGGGGCGGATTGAGATTCCTTAAAAGAACTGAGAGGGTATTCTGAACGTTCACCGCCAGCCACCCTTTATCAACATGGCTTTCCTGTAGGCAAAAAGCATGGTGGCGGCGTCGGCCCTATCACAGGCGGCGGCGTCTGTGGTGGTGGCGTCTGTGGTGGTGGCGTCTGTGGTGGTGGCGTCTGCGGCGGTGGCGTCTGCGGCGGCGGTGGGGTCTCCGGTGGCTTGCCGACCACGGGCGGCACCGGTGTTCCCTTATCAATGGCGTCACTGACGCCATTTTGGTTCCTGTCACTCACCGCGTCGCTGAAGCGGGCCTCATCCGGCAGGCCAGGGGTGATGACTTCCGGCGGCGTGATGCGATCGGGTATCCGGGCACACTTATCCGGGGTATCCGCACCCAGATTGCGCGGCCCTGTCTCATTCAGGACAAAACCGGCGCCGCCCCAGAAACAGACCTTTAAGCCACTCTTGTCCAGCGTTAATTCCAGGTCCGTGCCACGCACGCCTATGCTGGCGACCGGTGTATTGATCCGGTATGCGTCCGGTTTTTGCTTGGAGATAATTCCGGTAATCGTGCGTAACCCGCCTTTGACCAGCGTCATCACACTGGCATTGTTATCTTTATTGGCGGGATCAAACCGGTAATCGTCCACCCGGAGTTCGCTGTTCGGCTTTAGCGACAGCAAGGCATTGTCTATAAACTTAACCTGCGCACGGGAGTCGGCCCCGGTTTTTAATATCTCGCCGCTGTAAAACTCGGACTTGCGCGCGAGCGGCCTGCTCTCGCCAGACGGTGTGACCGCAGCCACTTCGCCGCTGGCGACGATCACTTGACCCGCCACCGTAGCGGCTGGCGCGACCGGGCTTAGCAACGTCAGTCCTATCCACAACAGTCCCGCAGCGATGTGACCTCTTCGGGCTTGTGTTTTAGTGCTAATTAAAGTCATAACGCGCACCCAGTGTCAGCAGAGTTCGATCATAGTCAAACAGGGGAATAATGGAACTATTGTTATTGTATCTCGCCTCGGCATTAAAGGACCACGCCGCCTCGGGTTGCCAGCGCCACCCCAGCGTGGCCTGATAGAGATCGTCGCTGCGGGTTTGTGCGAAATCCGGGTGAGTGGCGTCAAAATCCGTTTTTTGCGCGATGAGCGTGATATAGGGGGTGTGCCGGGGAAAGGGATTCCAGCGCAGTCCAAGGTTCACCCCATAATAATCGCGCCCGTAGAATTTTCCTTTGTCGTTCTTGGCGTCATCATTGCCATAATAGACACCCAGGTTGAGCAGTCCCCCATAAGTGGAGAACCGGTGCGTCCAGCCGCCGCCGAGCAACAAGGTATCCATGTCCCGGGAGGATTGCCCCGAGTAGGCAAGTCGGCCCACCTGGCCATAGGCGCTGATCCAGTCCTGCGCTGAAACAGCCCTGCTCCACTCCGGGCTGATCGCCCGGAAACGGCTGAGCGCCCTGTCTGCCACGTCATATTCATCAAACTGTAGCGACAAACGAAACTGATGTTGTCCCTGCACGAGTGACAAGCCTGTTTTCAGACCCAGCAGCCGGGTATTGAACGCCTTTTCCTGAAAGTTATTGCGCTGGCTGGCGGAGACCGAAAAAAACAGGGTTTGTGTCGGGCTTAACGGCTGTTCGATACTCGCGCCCAAACCCGATTCCATGAACCCATCATCGCGCTGCTGGCTTTCATCATTAAGCAGGATGACTTGCCCGCCGGGCAGCGTCACGCTGGCGGCGGAGGTGGCGCTGCTGACGTTGGAGTCGCTGCCGAATTTCAAATCCAGATAAGCGCGCTGCCGGGTCTTCAGCGCCGTGTCCTGCCGGTCCATTTCCGCTGACAAGCGCTCAGCGGCGCTGTCAATATCGGCCGGGGGATGACCGGTGCGCAGCGTCGCCAATTCGCGGCGTGCAGAATCGTAATCGCCCAGCGCAAGATACGCCTGCGCCAACTTCAGCCGTGCGAAGTGGTTTTGCGGCTGGACGATGAGCACGCGCTCCAAGGCGAATCGCGCCTGATCGGGATACCCCGCCTGGGTGGCCGTCGTAGCCAACAGCAAATCAAATTCGGGATCTCCGCCGTATTCGGCGCTCTGCGTTTGCAGCCACTCAAAGGCCTCGGCGGCCTTACCGGCCTGCAACAGCTCGTTGGCCCGGGTTTCCCAGCTCGCGGCGTGGGCCACTGAACTTGCCAGTAACAGGCTCGCCGCTATCCACTGCAAGACCCGCATCATTTGTGCTCCCTGTAAACTGATTTGTCAGCGCTTTATTTACGCCTCACGCCTTACCCTCGTATTATAATCACTCGAAACCCTCTTCATTACAAGTGCCCAGGTCCTACCTGACAGAAGAAGTGTAGTCCAGATTTGACGTAACCACCAGCATCCTACTCAGGAGTCACAAAGTAAGGCGACAATCTTTATGATGTGACTCCTGAGTAAATACCCTGTTTTACCTACCCCCACCCTGTCCCGCCCCCTACATAGGGGGCGGGGACGCAACTGGAAGTGTAGTATGTGTACTGACTTATGAGTAACCAATGAACCTCACCTTACTCAAACGCCACCTCTACCCGATCGCCATAAATCTTGTGGTGGTGTTTTTGATACTGGCTGCGCTGGTCGCCCATATTGATTTCACCGAGGCGTTGCAACAACGTCTGGAGTGGATAGCCTACGACCTGCGGCTCAACGCCAGCTTGCCGCAAAGCTCCGCTGTTGATCCGCGTATCGTGATTGTAGATATAGACGACAAAAGCCTCCAGGCGGAGGGGCGCTGGCCCTGGTCACGCGCCAAGCTGGCCGACCTGCTGGAACAACTGTTCTCGAATCAGGCCGCCGTGGTGGGCTTTGACATACTGTTCGCCGAAGCGGAGCACAGCGCTGCCTCCGATGGTAATGCGGAGAACGTTATCGGCCCCGATCACGACGGACACCTCGCCGAACGGCTCACCGGTCGAGACGTCGTTTTGGGTTATGTTTTTCATAACCGGCCGCAGCCCCCCATCGGCCGCCTCCCGCAGCGTTTGGCGATTTCCGGCGCCGTTTCGCCTAATGCCTCGATTCCCGCCGCACGCGCCTACATCGCCAATTTACCGCGCTTGCAAGAAGCCGCGCGGTATGGCGGGTTTTTCAACGCCGACCCGGACGCCGACGGCATGTTAAGACGTGCGCCGCTGATCATGCGTCACGGCGGGGAGCTCTACGGCTCCCTGCCGTTCGAGGTGGTGCGGCTGTTTTACGGAATAAAGGACATCACCCTGCAAACAGCGCCGGTAGGGAATGTTGACGCCGTCGAGCACATCGGTTTCGGCGGGTATACGATTCCGACGGACGGCGCAGGCCGGGTCATGATTCCCTACCGTGGGAAGTTCGGCAGCTTTGTCTACGTTTCCGCAACCGACGTGTTGCACCAGCAGGTAAAAAAGGCCGTGCTGGAAAACGCCATCGTGCTGATAGGCACCACCGCAGCGGGCCTTTATGATTTACGCGCGACACCGGTGCAGGGCAGCTATCCGGGCGTCGAGGTGCACGCCACCCTCATCTCCGGATTGCTCGACAAGAATTTCCCGGCACAACCCTCCTGGGCCGAAGGCGCCAATTTTATTATCATGCTGATAGTGGGCATCACATTGTCCGTCCTGCTGCCTTTGTTGAGCCCACTGCGGTTGATGGCGGTCGTCGTCACCGTTGCCGTTCTGCTTGTTATATTCAACGCCTGGATGTGGAACGCGCACGGCCTGGTGTTATACATCGCCACGCCGCTGGCGCTGGTGTTCATGTTGGCGCTGATGAATGCCGCGTATGGATTTGTCTCCGAGGCCCGCGAGCGCTCTCAGTTAAAGGGCATGTTCGGACAGTACGTGCCGCCGCAGTTAGTGGAGGAGATGAGCCGCAATCCCCAGAATTTCGGCTTCCAGGGCGACAGCCGCGAGATGACCGTGTTGTTCGCCGACATCCGCAGTTTCACGACGATTTCAGAATCGCTCTCCGCCGCCGAACTGAAAAAACTCCTGAATGAATTTTTTACGCCGATGACGCGCATCATTTTTAACCGGCGCGGCACCATAGACAAGTACGTCGGCGACATGATTATGGCCTTCTGGGGCGCGCCGCTGCCCGACGACCGGCATGCCGCGCACGCTATAGACGCGGCGCTGGATATGCTGGTCGAGGTAGAAAACCTCAATCCGGTGCTTACAACTATGGGCCTGCCAGAAATCCATATCGGCATAGGCATCAATACCGGCGTCATGAACGTCGGCGACATGGGCTCGGAGTTTCGCCGCGCCTACACGGTGATCGGCGACGCGGTCAATCTGGCCTCGCGCCTGGAAGGACTGACCAAGTTTTACGGAGTTAATGTTATCGTGGGAGAAAATACGCGACGCGGACAGGAGGGTTATGTATTTCAACTCCTGGATCGGGTTAACGTCAAGGGTAAAAATGAGGCTGTCATGCTCTATCAACCTCTCTGCCGTCTAAGTGACTCAGCTCCGGAACTGCTCGCCGAACTTGCACTGCATGAGCAAGCCTTGTCCTTTTATTTTAACCGGCAATGGAAAAAGGCACAGGAAGTGTTTTCAGATTTACACCGGCAAAGACCGGA
>CAYUAZ010000005.1:0-12784 GCA_964442865.1 uncultured Gammaproteobacteria bacterium | reverse complement strand
AAAATATATTCTATATTTTTGGAGCGGCTGGACAAGTTGGAAAAACTTTCTCCCGATGCAGAATGGAGCGGTTCATTTCACCACGAAAATAAGTAGGGCCGAATTTATTCATGACTCCAGCGTATAGGTTTTGCCCGACTCAAGAATCGCCCCGCCCGATTCAGCGACCAGGGGCGCGAGTGCACCCCTGAGTTCCTCCGCATAATCAGGTTTGAAATGAGAAATCCATAACCGTGGCCGGCGCGAGAACAGCGCAAGGTCACGCTTTAACATGGCCGGCGTCATGTGCCCAGAGATCTGCGCCAGTTCTTCAAGCGAATCGGGATAGGAAACCTCGCAAATCAGCCGGGTGAGCGGTTTTTCGCCAGCCAGATTGGTCAGACTGCGGGTATCACCGGTAAACGCGAAACGTATACCGGCCTTTTCGAAGACATAGGCGAACACCGGCACCGTATGATCCATGGATACTCCGTGGATCCGCCATCCCGCAATCTCGACGGGCTCGCGCTCACCCAACTCCCGGTAGCGAATTAAAAATTGTTCTTTATTCTCAAACAGGGCGAGCTTTGAGAAATCAGGATAAATTTGCCAGTTGAAGATGTGTTGCCTGAGGGCATCCAGCGTCTCCGCGCGGCCATAGAGCGTGATGGGCTGGCGGCGTATCAGATACACACGCTCCAGCAGCAAAGGCAGCAAGGCAATATGATCCTGATGCGAGTGGGTGAGCACTACGTGATCTATCTTCGCCATGTCATCGGCGGATAAACTGCCCACTCCGGTACCCGCATCAACGAGGAGTGATGTACCGAGGCGCAGGGAGGTAGTGAGCCTGCCGTCACCCACACCGCCGCTACAGCCCAGCACCTGCAAAAAATTTCCGGTCAATGAGGCCTCTCTACAAACTGTTTAAGAAGCACCATGAATTGTTGTGGCTGATATTTTTCATCACTTTCGACGAGGGTGTAGAGTTGCTTCACGGCGGCGTTTAACGGCTCGGCCTGCCCGTCGCTGAGAGAACCCGCTTCCTTTTGCGCGGTGACGATGGCGGCAATCGCCATGGTAGTTTGCTCGGCGGCGGCGTAATCCAGATACTCGCCGGCGATCCCCTCCTGCACGATGCTGAGCAGCAGCGCCTCTATATCCTGCGGGGTAAACACATGCTGCGCCAGTGCGGCGATGACCTTATCCGTGGCGGCGTGCAGGTCAGCGGCTGGCTCGGCGATGGAACCCTGGCCGCTGCTGGCCGCAGCATGCAGGGCGATGGCCTTTTGCCGCATCAGCGCCGCCAGATCGGGGGCTATCCGCAGCGTCAGATGGCGCAACATCAGCAGGTGCGCGTCGTTGAGCCGGATAACGCCCGGCCCCAACTGCGTCCCCGCGCGTGGCGTCCAGCGCTTCTGGCTCATGGGGTGGTGGCAGGCGTGACAATCGTAAAAGGCCAGTTCCGGAAACGGGCCGCTACGCGCCAGCTTGGGATTCATTATGCCCTCCAGGGTTTGTTGCACCGCCATGGCCTGACCGATGGCCCAGACCTGTACGCCGCTCCATACCGTTTTGCGCTCGCGATAATCCTTGTCAATGACGAAATGTTTGGGCTGTATCGCGGTGAAGGTATCCAGCTCAAAACTCAGGCGCGGATGTCCGGCGCCCAGGATGCGATGGGTGACAAATTTTTCCGCGTTGCCGTAATGGCAGGATAAACACAAACGGGCGCGCTGCTGGGGGTCCTCGGTCGGATACATGCCCAGCTCGATATTTTCCTTATGGCTGCCCTTGCCGGAGACGTGCGGCCCCAGCCAGCGTATCGAGCCGCCGTGACAGGCCTCGCAGCCCACCCCATCCGATAACTGGAAGCGCTTGCCGCGCAACTCCTCGCCGACGTTGTCGGCGTGACAGTCCAGGCAGATTTTTGCGGTGCGCGCCGACTCCAATCCCAGATTGCGCGCCATGCGTTTGGACTGGTCATTGGACAGCACCTCGTAGGCCTTGGCGTGCTTGTCTTTGCGCGTCCAGATGTTATATTCGTTCTGCAACACCGGGGAATCCTTCCAGGTCTCCAGCGAGCCGTGGCAGGTGCTGCCGGCGCAGCTCGCCACGCCCAGATGGAGATCGTCGGCGAACTGCGGCAGCAACGGCTGAGCCAAACCAACGCGGGCGGCGCCCCCCATGATAAGTGCGGCCAATACTACTCGGGCAAGGATAATGGGGGACACAGACTTGGGCGCCTTGTGATTGTTCCTAGCGAATATAGAACAACCCCTAACGCACTGCAATAGACAGGTAACGCTGCTATTATGACGGTCGGGGCAATAGATTCCATCATGGCCTTGAAGAGAGCTTGCAATGCCTGATTATAAAATTGCAATAATCGGCTCTGGCCCGGCGGGTTTGAGCGCGGCGGCGCGTGCCGCGCTATCGGGCGTTTCTCATATCCTACTGGAAAGCGGTCCACACATCTCCGGCACAATCTTCAAATATCAGAAAGGCAAGCACGTCATGGCCGAACCCGGCGTGCTGCCGTTGCGCAGCCCCTTGAAATTTGCCGCCGCCACCCGCGAAAAAATTCTGGCGGAATGGAACCAGGGAATAACCGATGTGGCGGTGAATCTCAAGCTGAATGCAGAAGTGGTCTCTATCCAAGGCCAGCGTGGCGATTTCCGGCTCACCCTCAAAAACGGCGAACTGATAGCCGCAGAAAATGTTGTACTGGGCATAGGCCTACAGGGCAATCTACGCAAACTGGGTGCGCCTGGTGAAGATAACCCTATCGTCCAATACCAATTGGATGATCCCGATGAATACAGCGGTGAAACTATCGTGGTGGTGGGCGCGGGCGACGCAGCGGTGGAAAACGCCGTCGCCCTGGCCCGGCAAAACACCGTGGTCATAGTCAATCGCAGCGAAGATTTTTCCCGTCTCAAGGAAGGCAATCTCAGCCTCATCCAGGACTGTATCAAAAAAGGACTGATTGAATGTTACACCTCCACCACCGTCGCGCGTCTGAATGCGCTGGAACAAATCAACGAGGGCGACCCCGGCGGGCTATTGGTTTTAACCACCCCGAACGGCGAGGCCGAGATTGTGTGTCATCGCATCATCGCCAGACTGGGTGCGACGCCGCCCCGGAAATTCGTGGAAAGCTGTGGGGTGCACTTCCCCAACGCCAGTCCCGGCTCAGTGCCTGTGTTGAGCCCCAGCTACGAGTCTAACGTGGCGGGCCTCTACATCGTGGGCGCACTGGGCGGCTATCCGCTTATCAAGCAGGCGATGAACCAGGGCTACGAGGTCATCGAGTTTATCCAGGGGCACGCGGTCGAGCCTGCCGATGAACCCCTGTTGAACACCAAATTGAGCGTGCTGCCGCAACCGCCGCCGGTGACTCAATTCCTCGAACAGGTACGTAACAGCATCCCGCTGTTATCCGGGTTAACGCCGCTCCAGCTTCGGGAGATCATGCTGGACAGCCGCCTACACAACCCTGCCGCCGACGCCGTCATATTTATCCGCAATGATTATACCGACAGTCTGTATGTGATCGTTGAGGGCGAGGTCCATGTTGAGATCGCCCCCGACCGGTCGCTGCGCCTGCAACAGGGTGAGTTTTTTGGCGAAATGGGACTGATCTCCGGACGCCGCCGCAGTGCCACAGTACGCGCCGGCGATCCGTGTCTGCTGCTGGAAATTCCCAGACGCTCGATGAAAAAGCTGATCGGCTCGGTCGAATCAGTGAAGCAGATCATAGACCAGGCCTTTATGCTGCACGCCATGCAAAGCCAGCTCGCCACGGAGCTTCCCAGCGAGGCGTTGACCGAGGTGGTGGCCTCCGCCCGCATAGAGAATTTCACCGCCGGGCAGATCCTGTTTCATGAGGGCGAGCCGGGCGACTCGTTACATCTGATACGGCGCGGCTCGGTCACGGTATCGCGCAAGATCGGCGCACGCGACATCGTGCTCGCCTATGTCGCCGCCGGAAACTATGTGGGCGAAATGGCCTTGCTGAGCGATGCGCCGCGCTCGGCGACGGTAACGGCGACGGTCGCTACCGAGACCCTGCGTGTGGAGGGCGCCGTCTTCAAACAGTTACTTGAACGCAACCCCGGCCTGCGTCGCACGCTGGAGGCAAAATTTCAGGAGCGCCTGATCCAAAATATCGGAATGGAGGCGCACCAGGGGCCCGGCGGGATCATCTCCTTTCTGGTGCAGCAAGGCTTGGGCGAAGGCACCGATGTGTTACTCATAGACGAATCGTTGTGCGTGGGTTGCAATAATTGTGAACAGGCCTGTGCCGGCACCCATGACGGTAACTCCCGCCTCAATCGCGAGGCCGGACCGACCTATGCCCTGGTGCATGTCCCCACCTCCTGCCGGCATTGTGAGCATCCGCACTGCATGAAGGACTGCCCGCCCGACGCGATCCACCGCTCCCCCAACGGGGAGGTCTACATCAGCGATAGCTGCATAGGTTGCGGCAACTGCGAAAAGAATTGTCCTTATGGTGTGATTCAAATGGCGACGACGAGGCAGGCGCCCAAAAAATCACTGCTGGCCTCGCTATTGTTTGGCTCCGATGACGACCCCGGCCCTGCGCATTCCGACAGCCCAAAAAAAGCCGTCAAGTGCGACATGTGCAGAGACCTGGCAGGCGGTCCGGCCTGCGTGAGGGCCTGTCCTACCGGCGCGGCGTTGCGCGTCAGTCCCGAGCAGTTCATGTCTTACGCTCATCTTCAACGTCACACTTGGTAGAGATTGCAATGCGGGCACCTCTAAAAATAGTGGATTTTGTCTTTAGGCAAGGCGGAATTCTGCGAGAAAGCGCAGTGTACACGCCAGTACATGAGCATTTCGAGTAGAATTCCAACGCAGCATAAAGACAAAAGACGCATTTTTAGAGGTGCCCATGCATCAATCGCTGCTCAACTACCGACGCTACCACTACCTCAAGGTCACTCTGCTGATCGTTGGCGTTGCGATCATGCTCTACGTGGGCGATGAACCCATTGGTTTGCCCAATGGCGGTACCTGGGTGGGCTACACGCTAGGCATCCTGGCCGCGTTCATTGTCGCGTGGCTGATGTGGTTTGGCGTGCGCAAACGCCAGTATCAATCCACTGCGGGAACGGTCGCGGGCTGGCTATCGGCCCACGTCTATTTGGGAACCTCCCTGCTGGTCATCGCAACCCTGCACGGCGGCTTTCAGTTTGGCTGGAACGTACACACCTTGTCTTATGCCTTCATGGTGGCCGTGATCGTCAGCGGCTTTTACGGGGTATACGCTTACCTGTGCTATCCCACGCTGCTGGCTGAAAACCGTAGTGACCTTACCCTCCCCGCGATGCTGATGGAAATTTCCGAGCTGGATCACAGATGCCGGGAGCTCGCCTTGCCGCTCAGCGACGAAATCGCCCGCACCGTGCTGGAGGCGAGCAACCACACCCCCATCGGCGGCTCGCTGTGGTCGCAGTGGTCAGGCCATTATCCGAACTGCGGCACAGCCAAGGCCTTGCGCACCGTGCAGCGTCTTGCCCGCGAGGCCCAGGGCGCGCAACTCAAAGCCAGCCGCGAATTGTTGACCTGCCTGACCAAAAAACAGCAGAAGGTCGCACAGGCGCGGCGCTACGTTCAGCACAAGGCAAAATTGGAGGCCTGGCTTTATCTGCACGTGCCGCTCTCGTTTGGTTTGCTGGCGACGCTGATCGCCCATATCATCGCGGTGTTTTTTTACTGGTAACCCGATGCACTGCCAAATCACTTTTCTCACCCGTAAAACCAAGGGAGTAGTACACCGCCGGCAAGACATCACGGCGGAGACCTTGCGCCTGGGGCGCGGCGCCGACAACGAAATTTATTTACCCGACCCGCGCGTAAATTTATATCATGCCGTGATACGCGGCGAGACCGGCGGTTGGTACATCGAGGCGGTAGCAGGCGCCGCTCTCTATCTCAACGGTAAACCCGTGAACGATGCCCCACTTGGCGTGGGCAGCCGGATCGCTGTCGGGCCTTACCAATTGGAAATCGAAACACCGGCTGAAGGCTATGCCTTGGCCATGACCATCGAGCGGGTAACAGCGGAGACCACCACACCACTCACCTCGTCGCGCTTGACCCTGGCCGACACCGGCGTCAGCAAACGGCGCTGGGCCTGGTCGTTATTTTCGCTCGGCCTGCTGCTGTTTCTGATCTTGCCGCTGGTTGTGCACTTTACTCCCGGCCTGGCCAAATCCTCCACCGGCTTGCCGCAATTCGCCAAACAGGCCTGGAACAGCGGCCCCGTGGCCCCGGCGCACGGTTTTTTCAGGGAAAATTGCCGCGCCTGTCACCAGCAGGCCTTTATTCAAGTCGCCGACCAAGCCTGTGTGCAATGCCATAAAAATAGTGGCTATCACGCCGACCCCACTATAAAAGAGTTTCGCTCACTGACCGAGACCGCGTGCAGCGACTGTCATAAGGAGCACAACGGCAGCAGTGGACTGGTGCGTAACGACCAGCAGTGGTGCATCGCCTGTCACCAGCAATTAACCAAACGGCTGCCCGGCACCAAGCTGCTAAATGTTCACGACTTCGATCGTCATCATCCGGAATTCCGCCCCACCCTGGTCGTCAATGCCGCCGCCAAGCTAAGCATGAGACTGAGCCTGGATGGTAAGTCGAGACCGGCCGAGACCTATGCCGTTAAATTTTCTCATCAGGCCCATCTCAAGAAAGAAGGTATCATGAGTCCCAAGGGCTGTATCCGCCTGCAATGTTCCAGTTGCCACACGCCCGATGCGGCGGGCGTAACCATGCAAACCGCCAACATGGCGACCTCGTGCAGTCAGTGTCATCGGCTGAATTTCGAGGCCAAGGCGGTGTCTCGCAGCGTGCCACATGCGGACGTGCAAACGGTGCTGAACACACTGCAAGATTTTTACGGCAATTTCGCCTTGCAGGGCGGATTTGAGGACGTGCTGGCTCCGGAGCCGGTACAACGCCGCCCCGGCTCGCCGATCAGCAGCGCGGAACGGCAAGACGCACTGGCCTGGGCGCGCCACAAAGCGATAGATACGGCCGAAGAGCTGATCGAGTTTCGCGCCTGCAGCACCTGTCATGAAGTCACCCGCAATCGCGCCCAGCAGGGACCGCCTTGGAGCATCCGGCCGGTGCGCACCCCGCACCCCTGGCTGCCCAAGAGCACCTTCAATCATGCCAAGCACCAGCCGGTGAGTTGTGAAAGTTGCCACGCCGCCAATAGTTCCAAAGCGGGTCAAGATATACTCATCCCCGGCATCAAGACGTGCCGGCAATGCCACAGCAGCGAACCCGCCGCCGGCAAAGTCGCAAGCGGGTGTCTGAGTTGCCATATATTTCATGTCTCGAAACATTTTCTGATGCACCGTGGGGCCGTTACGGCGCGCACCGATGGCATTACCCTGCAAAAGGGTGACCTCGCCAGCCCATTCAAACCGGAATGAATCTCATGATGACCCAACCAAGAAAATGGCTAAACCGAATGGCGTTGTACGCCAGTCTGTTGCTCGCCGGCTCTGTCCATGCGGAATGCGATGGCGGCTGTACCGATGCTACCCGTTTCTTAAGCGTAGCCGACGTGCAAACGATCATGGCACAAGCGGTTCAAGAAGCCTCTGCGCGCGGGACTCCCGCCACCATCGCCGTGGTAGACAGGGTAGGCAACGTGTTGGGCGTGTTCCGTATGAAAGACGCAGCTGATACCGTGACCATCAGCTCGCGACGCGACGTGGCGGGCGGCCTGGAAGGAATCAACATTATCCCCGCCAGCCTCGCCGCCATCGCCAAGGCGATTACCGCCGCCTATCTGTCCACCGAAGGCAATGCCTTCACCACTCGCACCGCCAATCAAATCGTGCAGGAAAATTTCAATCCGGGCGAAATCAACCGGCCTAGCGGCCCGTTGTTCGGCGTACAGTTCAGCAACCTGCCCTGTTCGGACATCGTCCGTCGTTTTGATGACGCCCTACTCGGCCCCAAGCGTTCGCCCCTAGGCTTCTCCGCCGACCCGGGCGGCATACCCTTATATAAAGACGGCGCACCGGTAGGCGGCGTCGGCATCGTCGCGGACAGTCTGTACGGGCTCGATGCCCTGATCAGCGACGTGGATAACTCCGCCGCCGAGGCGATCGCCGACGCCGCCGCAAGCGGTTACGCAGCGCCTTTAGATCGCCGCGCCCGGCGCATCACCGTGGACGGCAAATCGCTGCGCTTTACCGACTCCCCGCAACGGGTCAGCGATCCCGCCGGCGCGCCCGCTTTTGCCATCCTCAGCAACCCGTTCACCGGGCTAGGTGAGCTCATCGCGGTGACCGGTTATACGCAAGCCGCCATCCGCGCCGGCGTGGCCTTGGGCGAACCTGCCTCGGGCATACGGCTGGATAGCAGCGGCAGCTATCCCGGCGTCAGCGCGTATATTCTCGTCAACGCCGCCAACGTCAACCGTTATCCGCCCAGCGACGGCACTGACGGGGGCTTGAAACAAAACGAGGTCAGACACCTATTGACCGAGGCGCTGCGCGTCGCGAGCCGCGCCCGCGCCCAGATCCGCCGGCCGTTGAGTACCGCGGCACGGGTCAGCATCGCCGTGGTGGACGGCAACGGCGTGGTGTTGGGTTTGGTCAGATCGCCCGACGCCCCGTTGTTCGGCACCGATGTCGCGGTGCAAAAGGCGCGCAGCGCCGCCTTTTTCTCCGGCCCACACGCCGCCGCGGATCTGGCGGCGACCCCTGCCGCGAAGTACCTTGTCCCTGCGCCCGGCACGACCTCCCCGATCAGCGCCTATGTCACAGCGACTCGCTCATTCCTCGGCCTGCCGACCGCTCTGGGGGATGCGACAATCGCCTTTTCCAATCGCGCCATCGGCAATCTGGCGCGGCCGTACTTTCCCGACGGCATCGCCGGCACGTCTAACGGCCCGCTCAGCAAACCGTTTCAAAACTGGAGCCCGTTCAGCGACGGACTGCAACTGGATTTGGCGCTGAACCGGATCGTCCAGCACGTCGGATTTGTCGCTAGCAATGGCGCGACGCCGGACACTCCGGCAAGCTGCACCGAGCTGCCGGATGTTACGCCGGGCGCTAATCGCCTGGCCAACGGCATACAAATCTTTCCCGGCAGCGTACCCATTTACAAAAGCGGCAAACTGGTCGGCGGCATCGGCGTGTCCGGCGACGGTGTGGATCAGGACGACATGGTCGCCTTCCTCGGTCTGCATAACGCGGGGCAATTACTAGGCACTATCGGCAACGCCCCCCCGGCATTGCGCGCGGATACCCTCGCGCCCCTGGGAGTACGGCTGCGCTACGTACAGTGTCCGCAAGCCCCCTTCATTAACAGCACGGCGCAAAACGTCTGCGCCGGACTCTAATCTGATGCCAATACGAATCTTGCTGATAGTATCGCTGTTAGTCACTGCAACGTGCCCACTGGCAGCAGACGGTGATGATGATTCGCAGGATCGCCGCCGCCCGGGCAAGCCGATAGAGCAAGAGGCCCTGCCCGAGATAGACCCCGCCGCAGTCCCCCCGCCCTCTGCCGACCTGCCGCGCCGGTTTATCCCCGTCCCCGATCGCTGGCGTCTGGTGGAAAGCCTGGGTGTCGTGAAAGAAAAGTGGTGGGACCCTTACAACCAGAACACCTTGAAGGGGGATCGTCCGCTGTTCGACGACGTGTTTTTCAATCTCTCCATCATCTCGGATAGCGTCTACGAGCCGCGCCGCCTGCCTACCCCCATCGGTGTGCAGACCTCCAATCGCGCCGGTTCGCTCGATGTGTTCGGCGACGCGAACCAATATCTGTTCGCCGAAAATCTGCTGCTCGGTTTCGCCTTCATCAAGGGAGACACGGCGTTCAAGCCGCCCGACTATGAATTCCGTTTCACGCCGGTCATTGCCTACAATTACACCCGGGCAGAAGAAGTCGGGCTGCTCAATGCAGACCCGAGGCGCGGCGCCTCGCGCACCGACAATCACATCGGCATCCAGGAATTATTTCTGGACAAACACCTGCGCAACGTCTCTGACCGCTACGACTTCGACAGCCTGCGCGTAGGGATACAACCCTTCACCAGCGATTTTCGCGGCTTCCTGTTTCAGGACAGCCAATTGGGCGTGCGCCTGTTCGGTACGCGCGATAACAATATTTTTCAATACAACCTGGCCTGGATACGGCGTCTGGAGAAGGACACCAACAGCGGCCTCAACGACGTCGGCGCGCGCCTGCGTGACGACGACATCTTCTTGGCCAACCTCTACTACCAGGATTTTCCGGTAGTGGGTTTTGTGTCACAGGCCACCTTGATACACAACCGCAACCGTGAGGATTCGTCCTTTTACTACAACAACAACGGTTTTCTGGAACGGCCCGCCTCGCTCGGCTCGGAGCGCCCCCACCATTATCAGGTGAGCTATGCGGGGCTCAACGGCGACGGCCACTTCGGCCGCCTCAATCTCACCGGTTCGCTCTACTACGCCTTCGGCGAAGACAGCAACAGCTATACCACCGACGCCCCCAGCGACATCAGCGCCTGGTTCGGCGCGGCCGAGGTTTCGCTCGATTATGACTGGGTGCGGCTGCGCGGCTCGGCGCTGTATGCCAGCGGCGACTCCGATCCATTCGACAACAAATCGGAGGGCTTCGACGCCATCTTCGAAAATCCGCAGTTCGCGGGCGCCGACACCAGCTTCTGGATACGCCAGGCCGTTCCTTTAATCGGCGGGGGTGGTATCAGCCTGTCCGGCCGCAATGGCGTGCTCGCCTCGCTGCGCAGCTCCAAAGAACAGGGCCAGTCCAACTTCATTAATCCCGGCATACAATTGCTGGGCGTGGGCGCCGACTTCGACATCAGCCCACAGCTTCGTCTGAGCAGCAACCTTAACAAACTGTGGTTTACTAATACCTCATCGCTGGAATTTCTGCGCAACCAGGGCGGCATCGCCCGTGACATCGGCTGGGACGCCTCGGTCGCGCTGATTTACCGGCCGCTGTTCTCGCAGAATGTCGTGTTCCGTTTATCAGGCGCGGCCCTGCTCGGCGGGCAGGGGATTAAACAGCTTTACAACAGCGACGAAGGAACTTATTACTCTGTGCTCGCCAATCTGATGCTAACGTATTAAATCATGCGCGCAAAATTACCCTTAATAGTACTGACGCTGCTATTACTTCCGGTTACCTCTCTCGCCTCTTCCGAGGAGGGAGCACCTCGCTCCATTAACTATCCCTATACCTCCCCCGCACCCGCCAAGCAGACCGCGCAACAAGCCCGCAGCAAAACCGAGGGCTGCGTGAGTTGTCATACCCAAACCGATCAACTCACCATGCACGACAATCCCGGCGTAAGCTTAGGCTGCGCCGATTGTCACGGCGGCAATGCAGCGATCAAAAAACCCGAATTCAGCCGCGCCGGTGACGCCGCCTATCGCGCGGCGCTGGACCAGGCCCATGTGCAGCCGCTGTTTCCCAAGGCCTGGAATTATCCCGGCAGCGCCAACCCCGCGCGCAGCTATACCCTGCTCAACCGCGAAAGTCCGGAGTACATCCGCTTTATCAATCCCGCCGATTACCGCGTCGCGCGCGAGGCCTGCGGCGCGTGCCACTTGCGCATCATTCAGGCGGCGGAACGCAGCCTGATGAGCACCAGCGCGATGCTCTGGGGGGGCGGCGCCTATAACAACGGCATCCTGCCCTTCAAGCGTTATATCTTAGGCGAGGCTTACACGCGCGAGGGCGAGGCAGCAACGGTGGTCAACCCGGTCCCCCCCGATGAGCGGATGATGGCCAAGGGCATCTTGCCGGAATTGTATCCCCTGCCCGCCTGGGAGACGGTTCCGCCGGGCGACATCTTTCGCGTCTTTGAACGCGGCGGTCGCAACCTCGGCAACCTGTTCCCCGAGGTCGGCCTGCCCAATCCCAGCGGCCAGATCCAGCGCCTGGTGGAACCCGGCAGGCCCGACCTGAAACACTCGAATCGCGGGCCGGGCACCGGCCTGCCCATCTCGGTCCCGGTGCTCAATATCGCCAAGACCCGTCTCAATGACCCGCACACCTGGTTCCTCGGCACCAATGACCAGCCCGGCGATTACCGCTCCTCGGGTTGTAGCGCCTGCCACGTGGTCTACGCCAACAGCCGCACCGAGCGCGAGTCGGGACCCTATGCCAAATTTGGCCATGACGGCGCCAGCGTGACGCGCGACCCCACCATTGCCAAACAGCAATCCGGCCATCCGCTGCGTCATGAATTCACGCGCGCCATCCCCACCAGCCAGTGCATGGTGTGCCACATGCACCAGCCCAATGTGTTCGTCAACAGTTATCTCGGTTATACGATGTGGGACTACGAATCCGACGCCCCCTTTATGTGGCCGGAGCAACAAAAATATCCATCCGATGCCGAGGCCCACGCGGTGCTGGAACGCAATCCGGAAGAGGCGGCGACGCGCGGCAACTGGGGTGACGTGGAATTTCTGAAACAAGTGAGCGAATTAAATCCCAAACTCAAGGACACCCAGTTCGCCGACTATCACGGTCACGGCTGGAATTTTCGCGCGGTCTTCAAGCGCGACCGTAAAGGTGCGTTACTCGACGCCGGCAACCGCATCGTATCCGACACCGATCCGGACAAATTCAAAAAGGCCGTCCACATGTCCGATATCCATGCCGACGTGGGCATGCATTGCGTGGACTGCCACTACGCCCAGGACGCTCACGGCAACGGCCATCTCTATGGAGAAGTCGCCGCCGCGATAGAAATTGATTGCAGCGATTGTCACGGCAGCGT
>CAYUAZ010000004.1:0-26004 GCA_964442865.1 uncultured Gammaproteobacteria bacterium | reverse complement strand
ACATCTGCGCGCGTTCACCGCCGCGATACAAAATCGCAAACTGCACCAACACCACCTCCAGACATGCGGGATCTGCGCCCAGCGCCGCGAGCGCAGCCTTTACGCGCGGGATGTAGCCGTGATGATCCGCGCCCCACACATTCACCATCCGCTCGAAGCCGCGCTCGAACTTGTTCAGGTGATAGGCGATGTCGGAGGCGAAATAGGTCGGCTGGCCGTTTTCACGCACCACGACACGGTCTTTCTCATCGCCGTAGTCCGTAGTGCGGAACCACCACGCGCCGTTCCACTCGTAGAGGTGCCCGCTCTCCTTCAGGCGCTCGATGGCCCGGCCCACCGCACCACTGTCGGTGAGCGAGCGTTCGGAGAACCAGTTATCGTAACTGACCCCGAACCCGGCGAGATCATCACGGATGTCGGCAAGAATGGTGTTGAGCCCGCGATCAAAGATCGTGCGGTAGGTCTCGTCGCCCAACAAAATCTTGGCGCGCAAAATCAGCGCGTCTATATGCGCTTCCTTATCGCCGCTCCCGTCCGCCGCGAGATCGGGAGGTAAGTCTTTCGTCACCTCGCTCACCGGATGACACAACGCCGCGCCATGTTCGGTTTGCAGAGCGCGAGCAATGTCAAAAACGTAATCACCCTTATACCCGTTGACAGGAAACGTCACCGGCTCGCCGAGCAGTTCCAGATATCGCAGCCAGATACTGACCGTGAGAATATCCATCTGCCGGCCGGCATCATTGACATAGTATTCGCGGAAAACCTTGTAACCGGCGGCCTCCAGCAGATTGGCGAGCGCGCTGCCGATCGCCGCGCCGCGCCCGTGGCCGACGTGCAGCGGGCCGTTGGGGTTGGCCGAGACGAACTCGATCTGCACCGATGCCCCCTGCCCCAGCGTACCCAGCCCATACGCCTCACCATGATCGAGGATCTCGCCAACGACTGTCTGAAACGCAGCCGCTGTCAAAAAGAAATTAATGAAACCGGGCCCGGCGATCTCGACCTTGGCGATCATCTCCGATTGCGGCAGACGCCCGACAATCAGCTCCGCCAACTCACGCGGTTTGCGCCGCGCCGCCTTGGCGAGACTCAACGCCACCGTGCTGGCAAAATCGCCATGTTGCTTGTCGCGGGCGCGCTCGATATCCGCCCGGATGTCACTCGCTTCGGGCAGCAGGCCATCGGTTTGCAGCGTGGAAATAGCGCGCGTGAGCAGCGCTTGGAGGGTATGTTTCAAGTGATGCCTTGGTCTATCGCTCTAATGAAGCGCGAATTTTACACCAAGGCGTGGTGGCGTGCTGTTTTGATTAGCCTTGCAGGTCAGGCTGCGAACTGCCTGACGATCCAACGTCAGGCTGGGGTACGCTACGCTCCATCTCAGCCTACTTCACCATGCTTGACGTATGTAAAGCCTAGCATTACACTTGAGCGGTGATTCTCTCTTTCCGCCACAAAGGGCTACAGCGTTTCTTTCATACTGGCTCCAAGGCAGGAATTCAGGCATTACATGCACCCAGACTCAGGTTGCAGTTGGGTGCGTTGAATCGGGCAAAACGGCCTGAAGATATGGCCGTTCCCGGCTGGAAACTACACCCCCTAAAGGGTAAACAGGCCGGATCTTGGTCGGTATGGGTGGATCAAAATTGGCGTTTGGTGTTTCGTTTTTCCGGCATGGATGTAGAGTTGGTCAATTACGTTGATTATCACTAAAGAGGCGATCATGCATATGCACAATCCCCCGCATCCCGGCGCTGTGCTTAAGGAGTGGTTGGTGGGCATTACTTTGGTCGAGACCGCGCGACGACTCGGGGTGTCACGCCAAACCCTTTCCGCCATCATCAACGGTCGCGCGGCGGTCACGGCGGATATGGATTTGCGGCTGGCCGACGCACTGGGGACCAGCCCCGGCTTCTGGGCAGGAATGCAGCTTGATTACGACCTGTGGCGGGCAAAACACCGGGCCCGACCGCGCATCAAGCGGTTCCCCCACCTGGCACGGGCAGCTTAGATCCTGCACTGATTCGGCCAGCCCCCTGCCGCCGTAGTCTGGCAGTCTCCAGCCCCTGCCTTCAAAGCATCTCCATCGGGTCCACGTCCAGCGACCAGCGCACGCTGCGGGTGAGTTTGAGATTTTCCAGCAGCCGTATACCGTTACGTGAATATTGTTTGCTTTTTCCCGCCATTACCCTAAGATGTCTCCAATTGGTAAGTGGAGTTCACCTATGTTCTACACCATCCATGCCATCATTCGTAGCGGTGAAGAATCGGGTTTCGTGGCTGAGTGCATGGAGCTTCCGTTAGTCACTCAGGGAGCGACCCTGGATGAGGTCATGGCCAATTTGCGTGAAGCCGTCTCGCTCCACTTCGAAGGAGAAGATCTTGCGCAACTGGGCTTTGCCCGTCACCCCTCCATCATTGCCAACTTTGAAATGGAACCGGTGAGTGCCCAAGCTTAAACGGCTTGGTGGCAAAGAGCTTATTATCCTCTTCAGCCGGTTTGGCTTTGAAGTCATCTCACAACGCGGCAGTCACGTAAAATTAGCTCGTGCCTCAGCTTCAGGTGAACGGCAAATTTTAACGATTCCCAATCACACTGAACTAGACACGGGCACATGCCGGGCAGTTCTGCGTCAGGCCAGCCGTTACATCCCTGAAGATCAACTTCACCCCTATTTCTATTCCTGATCCTCTCTAGTCTTGCCGCGCGGTTAGCCGCTAACCCCCAGCCTCTAGCTCCTGCCTTCAAAGCATCTCCATCGGGTCCACATCCAGCGACCAGCGCACCTTGCGTGCGAGTTTGAGTTTTTCCAGCAGCGGTATCCAGGCTTGTAACAGGCGCTGTAATTCGGGGCGGCGCGGGGACTGCAGCAATAACTGGGCGCGATAACGTCCCGCGCGCTTTTCCATCGGCGCGGGCAGTGGCCCGAACAATTGCACTCCCTTGGTCAGCAGCGTCTCCGCTTCTGCACGGGCCTGGTTTAAGAAGGCCTCCGGCGCGTTGCGGCTCGCCGCCTCGGCGCGCAACATGGCCATCACGCTGTAGGGAGGCAGGCCC
Organism: uncultured Gammaproteobacteria bacterium; assembly: GCA_964442865.1. GTDB lineage: Bacteria > Pseudomonadota > Gammaproteobacteria > SURF-13 > SURF-13 > JACPZD01. Next base: position 22,946 of record CAYUAZ010000004.1, on the reverse strand, counting down.
GCCTGGCGGCGCTCGTCGAGGGCGGCGGTGGCGAAGGCGTGATAGCCGCGTGTCAACAGGGTTTGCAACAGCGGGTGATCGGGGTGATGGGTCTGTATCACCACCGCGCCGGGCTTGTCGCTGCGGCCCGAACGTCCGGAGACCTGCACAATGGTCTGCGCCATTCTTTCGCTGGCATGGAAATCCACCCCGTACAGACCTTGATCGGCATCGAGGATGGCGGCCAGCGTCACGTTCGGAAAGTGATGACCCTTGGCCAGCATTTGCGTGCCAATGAGAATTTGACTGCGGCCGCTGTGCACACCGTCCAGCATTTCCTGCAAGGAGCCCTTGCGGCGAGTGCTGTCGCGGTCTATGCGGATCAGTCCGGTGTTCGGGAAATGCCGCGCGAGGATTTCTTCCGCGCGCTCGGTGCCGTGGCCTAATGGGCGCAATGCTGTTGCAGCGCAATCGGGACACTGCTGTTCGGCGGTGCGCTCGGCACCGCAGTGGTGACAGCGCAGCAGGCGCCGTTGTTGGTGCAGCACCATGCGTACCTCACACCGCGCGCACCGCGCCACCCAGCCGCAGCGGTCGCACAGTAGGGTCGGGGCATAGCCGCGCCGGTTTAGAAACAGCAGCACCTGTTCGCCGCGCTCCAGGTGCTGTCCCATTAAGGTGAGCAGCGGCTGCGACAGGATACCGTCGGCGGGCGCGCGCCGCTTATCCACCACCGTAACGTCGTTGTGTTGAGCGGCAGCGGTACGCTCCGGCAACACCAGCCGCCGGTAGCGGCCTTGCTCAGCGTTATAGAGACTTTCCAGCGCGGGGGTGGCGGAACCGAGCACGATAGAGATACCCGTACGCTGCGCGCGCAGCACCGCGACATCGCGGGCGTGGTAGCGAAAGCCCTCCTGTTGTTTGTAGGAGAGGTCGTGCTCCTCATCCACCACGATCACCCCCAACCTGCTCATCGGCGTGAACACCGCCGAACGGGTGCCCAGCACCACCGCCGCCTCGCCGCTTTGTGCCATCAGCCAGGCTTTGAGCCGTTCCCGGTCGGTGAGGCCGGAATGCAGCACCGCCACAACGGTGTTAAAACGCTCGGTGTAGCGCTCCACGAATTGCGGGGTGAGGCCGATCTCGGGCACCAGCACCAGCGCCTGACGGCCGGCGGCGATGACCTGTTCAATCAGGCGCAGATATACTTCAGTCTTGCCGCTACCGGTCACGCCGTCCAGCAAAAAGGCCTGAAAGCCTTGGCTGGCGTTGATGGCTTCTATTGCCTGCTGCTGCGCGGGGTTCAGTACCGGTGAGACATGAGGGACCTGTGAGGCGTGAGGCGTGAGGCGTGAGGAGCAACCCCTTTCCCCTTTCCCTACGCCTAACGCCTTACGCCTCACTCGCACTTCCGCCGGACGGCCTTGACGTAACGGCGCGGGCAAGGCGCTCGCGATCACCTCACCGATGGGGTGTTGGTAATAGCTGCTGGCCCACTGCAACAGATCGAGATGATCCGCGGACAGCAGAGGCTCCTTATCTAGCACACTTAACACCGGCTTGAGGCGGTGGGAGGCGATCCGGCTGCCCTGCACGACCGCCATCACCACACCCACCGCAATGCCGCGGCCAAAGGGGACCTTGGCCCTCATACCCCTCGCCAAGGTCATGGAGTCATCCCCCTTGGGGGCTAAATAGTCAAAAGTATGACGTAACGGGGCCGGCACGGCGACCTGGATTATGGTCAACGAACGGGGCATTAGCGGCCGGAATCGTCCGCCCGGAGACACCCCGGGCGGGTATCGAGTTGGGCGGTTTGCTTGAGGAGTTTCGTGACCAAAATCAGCTAAGTTTATGTCTAACCGAGAGATTAGTATTTATCCACAAAAACTGTGGATAACTTTGTGGATGACATGGGGTAATATTTTGCCAAGCCGCACCATCCCTCACTTTGTAACAAAATGGACATAATTTATACTGTTCTATAATAATCATATAAATCAGTTAGTTATAAATACAAGACCGGGCATCCGGCGCTGCCGTGTCATCATTACCTGAAGCCCGCGTTAGACTGTGTACAAGCAAGTCTTGCGCAGCCCCACCAAGCCGCATGGATGCTTGTTTTTGAGCCCGCAAGCGAGGCCACGCCTCAACCCGCTAGGAAAGTGACAAGTAACCCTTTTCACCTGCCCCCTCCTCGCTCAGCTTGACGACCGCCGCCAAAGATGCCCGCTGCATGGGGCGTCCGTCCACCGGACTGCGCGGCGCCTGCCGGATACCGACCAAAGGAAACACCGTCAAATCCATGGCGACCTCTCCGGCCATGAATCTATAGGTGGGGAACGCCTGGGGCGGCGCCGTGCTATCCAGCCGCAACCCTCTCTCCCCGGTTTCAAATGGGATCCCTTCCTGCATGAGAAATAAACCCACCTCCTCCGTGCTGTCCGTGAACAGGTGCAGATTGACATCCGAATGTTCGCCGGCCGTGCCGCTCAGCACCGATCCGACCAGGCGGGGCTGAAACACCTCGAACACGCCCATGAAATGCCGGGCCGCTGCGCGCAGTTGCTTGAGCCGCTGCGGCTGGCTGGCGGCCTTGAACAGGCGCTGATAGTCCTGGAGGGCCGCTTCGATCTCCTGGTTGCTCGGCATGTTGCGGGTATCCGGCGCACCTATTTGCTGGGCCGCCTTGCGCTTGGCGGCGTAATAATCGCTGATGCCATGCTCGGCCATGAGCCGCGCCGCCTCCAGGGCGATGTACTGCCGCATACGCTTGTCGCGTTGGTGGGTAGTCATAGTAGGTGTAGGGCCGGCACATCCGGCCTGCTAACTCAAAACAACCATTCAGCTCCGCCGGGCGGACCCTCTGTGGCGGCGCCCGGCTGTTCCAGAGGCGCCAGGCCGTTCATAAAGTATTCAGGCACGCCATCGGGATCATTGTCGGCGGCGCGCAGTCCAGTCGCCGGGTTGATGCGCGCAGTGACGATGCCGGGAGGCTGGGGCAAGGCACTCTCCGGGACATCTTTAAGCGCCTCGCCCATAAAGTGCATCCACATCGGCAGGGCGGCATGGCCGCCGGTCTCCTTGTCGCCCAACGGGGTATGGTTATCGAAACCCACCCAACTGACCGCCACCAGGCCGGGGGTAAAGCCCGCGAACCAGGCGTCGCGCTGTTCGTTGGTGGTGCCGGTCTTGCCCGCGATATCCCCGCGTTTGAGCGCCAGCGCCTTGCGGCCGGTACCCTTGCGGATGACATCCTGCAACATCGAGGTCATGAGATAGGCATTCCCGGCGCTGATGACGCGGGGCGCGCTGCGGCCACCCGCACCGGGCGCAGCCAGGGGCGCCACAACGGCATCCTGTGCTACCGACGGCGCACTTCCCTCTTCGGCGCGGATGTCCGCCCGCAACTGATCTTCAAGGCCTGCGGGCGTTGCCTCTACGGGGGCCGGTGCAGTCGCTGCCTGGCTGGCACACTCCCGGCAGGCCGTCAGCGGCTGCGCCAGCATCAAAATTTTTCCCTCCGGGCCTTCAATACGCTCAATGAAATACGGCTCCACCCGATAGCCGCCGTTGGCGAACACACTGAAGCCCTGCGCCATCTCCAGCGGGGTAACGACACCGCTGCCCAGCGCCAGCGATAAACCTTGTGGCAGCCGGTCGGGCTTGAAGCCGAAGCGGGTGACATAGCCCCGGGCGTACTCTATCCCCAGCGCGCGCAGCACCCGGATCGAGACCAGGTTGCGCGACAACGCCAGCGCCTGGCGCAGCGCGATCGGGCCGAGGAAATCCCGGCCATAATTTTCGGGGCGCCAGTCCTCGCCCAAACTCGCCCCCTCGACTACCACCGGGGCGTCGTTCACTATCGTCGCGGGGGTAAAGCCCTTATCCAGCGCGGCGGAATAGACAAACGGCTTGAAACTGGAACCCGGCTGGCGGTCGGCCTGTATGGCGCGGTTAAAGCTGCTCTGATAAAAATCCGACCCCCCGGCCAACGCGCCGATGGCGCCGGTATTGGGATTGAGCGCGACCAGCGCCCCCTGCACGGCGGGCACTTGCGCCAGCCGCCATTTGCCCTCGGGCAGCGCTTGCACGCGCACGATATCGCCCGCCGCCAGGATCTCCGCCGCCGACTTGGGGCTCGGCCCCATGCGGTTCTCGCTGATATAAGGCCGCGCCCAGGACAGCGCCTCCCAGGGCAGTTCGATTTCGCCCTTATTGGAGAGATACGCGCGCGCGCTGTTGCCCTCGACCTTGACCACCAGCGCCGCCGGCAGTCCCGCGATCTCACCCCTGTCCCGCAAAATCTCAGCCCACTGTTCTGGCCCAGACCCCGCCGGCAGATCCGCGTGCGGCAGCGGTTTCCGGTAACCGTGGCGGGTGTCGTATTCCAGCAATGCGGCACGCAATGCGGCATTGGCGGCCGTCTGCAGGCGCGGCTCCATGGTCGTGTAGACCTTATAGCCGCCGGTATAGGCCTCCTCGCCGTAGCGCGCGAGCATCTCGGCGCGCACCATCTCCGCCAGATAAGGCGCCTCGACGGCGACGGCCTGTGTGTGGCGTCTGGCGGTCTCGGTTTCGGCGAGGGCCGCGCGGTAGGCGTCGTCCTGCAGAAAATCCAGGCTGTACATCCGTTCCAGGATGTAATTACGCCGCTCGGTAGAGCGCGCCGGGTTGACGATCGGGTTGAACTTTGAAGGGGCCTTGGGCAGCCCGGCAATCATCGCCATCTGCGCCACGCTCAACTTGTCTATCGCCGTACCATAATAAAACTGCGCGGCGGCAGCCACACCGTAAGAGCGATTGCCGAGATAGATCTTGTTCAAATAGAGTTCCAGGATTTCCGGCTTGCTGAGTTCGTGCTCGATCTTGAGGGCAAGCAGGATCTCCTTGAGCTTGCGTGTATAGGTCTTCTCGCTGTCGAGAAAGAAATTGCGCGCCACCTGCATGGTGATGGTGCTGCCGCCTTGCTTCTTCTCGCCGGTCAGCAGCAACTGGCTGGAGGCGCGCAGCAGGCCGCGGTAATCCACGCCGGGGTGTTCGTAAAAGCGGTCGTCCTCGGCGGCCAGCACCGCCTGCAGCAGCAGCGGCGGCACCTGCTCGATCCGCACCGGGATGCGCCGCATCTCGCCGAACTCGGCCATCAGGCTCCCATCACGGGCATAGACATGGAGCGGAACTTGCAGGCGCACATCTTTAAGATTTGCGATAGACGGGAGCTGCGGTTCCAGATATAAATAACCCACCGCTGCGGCGATGACGGCCAAGGTAAAAAGCCCGAACAGGGTAGCAAAGACAAAACCGGTTACTTTAAAGAATAGGTTCATAATGACGAGGATTAGTCCCAGACAGGGTCGCCCGAGAATGACTCATTATCGCAAAAAAATAGTTGATTTTTTATTTTAATCGCTTATAGTTAAGAACGGTTGTTAACAAATTAGACTATAAACAGCACGTAACTATGGGTATAACATAGGAAAAATAGGGTGCCACTCTTCTTTCAAAAAGCGCCAACTATCCTGGGGTTGGATATTAGCTCTACCGCCGTAAAACTGCTAGAGCTGAGCCGCAACGGGGATCGCTACAGGGTAGAGAGCTATGCCGTGGAGCCTCTTGCGGTGGGCGCCGTGGTTGAAAAAAACATCGTGGATGTCGAGGCGGTGGGGGCCGGCATCAGCCGCGCGATCAAGCGCGCCCGCACCCGGGCCAAAAATGCCGCAGTGGCAGTGTCGGGTTCGGCGGTCATCACCAAAACCATCTTTATGCCCGCCGGCTTGACCGACGAGGAAATGGCCACCCAGATCGAACTGGAGGCGGGTCAATACATCCCTTACCCCCTTGAAGACGTGAACCTGGATTTTCAGGTGTTGGGTCCCGCACCGCGCGATCCTAACATGGTTGAAGTGTTGCTGGCCGCCTCGCGCAGCGAAAACGTGGATACCCGGGTAGCGGCAATCGAACTGGGCGGGCTCACCACCAGCGTAGTGGACATCGAAGCCTACACCGCAGAGCATCTCATCTCCGTGCTCGGCCAGGCCCTGCCCAAGGGCGCCAACCAGATCATCGCCGTGGTGGACCTTGGTGCTACCACCAGCGGCATCCACGTGCTCGACAAGCTAAAGCTGGTCTACAGCCGCGAGCAGAGCTTCGGCAACAAACAGCTCATCGAGGCGGTACAGAGCCGTTACGGCCTGAGCCCGGAGGAGGCTGCCAAGGCCGTCCGGCAGGGCGGCAGCGGGTTGCCCGCCGATTACGCCAGCGAGGTGCTGGAACCCTTCAAGGAGGCCGTCGCCCAACACGTCAGCCGCTCCTTGCAGTTCTTTTTGTCGTCCAGCCCATACCATAACGTAGACCATATTCTGCTGGCTGGCGGTACTGCCTTGCTGCCCGGGCTCGCGGCACTGGTCGAGAGCACCACCGGCACCCCGGCCTCGGTCGCCAACCCGTTTACCGGCATGACCCTCGCCGCGCGGGTGGACGCCAAGTCGCTCAAGAGCGACGCGCCGATCCTGCTCACGGCCTGCGGGCTCGCCATGCGGGGCTTCGAGGCATGAGCACGCGCATTAACCTGCTGCCCTGGCGCGAGGCCCGGCGCAAAGAGAGCGAACGCCAGTTCATGTCCATCGGCGTGGGTGCGGTGGTGCTGACGCTGGCCATCATTGCCTACGCGCATATCCATATCGCCGCCCTCATCAGCAGCCAGGAGGGCCGCAACCAGCTCCTCAACCAGGAAATCGCGCAACTGGACACCAAGATCAAGGAGATCCAGAGCCTCGACACACAGCGTTCCAACCTGCTCGCGCGCATGAACATTATCCAGCAGCTCCAGACCAGTCGGCCGCTCACCGTGCATCTTATGGACGAGCTCATCAAAAATCTGCCGGAAGGTGTGTACTACACCAACGCCAAGATGCAGGGCAGCGCCTTGACCCTGGAGGGCATCGCCCAGTCCAATGCGCGGGTATCGGCGCTGATGAAAAATCTCGATGATTCGCCCTGGCTGGAGAACCCGATACTGGATGTGATCGAGACCAACGAGAAGGACAAGGTGCGCACCACCCGCTATACACTACGGGTGACGCAAACCCTGCCGGGCCAGGAAAATCAATCCGCAGAATCCGCTAAAGCGGATCAGGCGGCCAAGCCATGAACCTTTCCGACTTCAATAATCTGGACTTTCAGAACATCGGCGGTTGGCCACCGGCGGCCAAGGGTGTCGGCATCGGCGTGATCTGTCTGGTGCTTCTGGGGGCGGGCTACTGGTTCGATACCAATGGCCAGTGGGAGGCGCTGGAGCAGGTCAGGGCCAAGGAACTGGAGCTTAAGCAATCCTTTGAAATCAAGCAGGCCAAGGCCGTCAATCTGGACGCCTACAAGCAGCAATTGGATGAAATGAACGCCTCTTTCGGCCTGATGCTGCGGCAATTGCCGAGCAAGGCGGAGGTCGCGGACCTGCTGGTGGATATTTCCCAGACGGGCCTGGCCAGCGGGCTGGAATTCGAGCTGTTCAGCCCCAAGGACGAGACGCCCAAGGATTTTTACGCCGAGCTGCCGATCAACATCCGCGTCACCGGCAATTACCATCAGTTCGGCGCCTTTGTGAGCGGCGTGGCGGCGCTGCCGCGCATCGTCACCATGCACGATATCACTATACATCCGCCACAAGGCGCGCAAAATCAGGACCAGAACGAAAAACTGGTCATGGAACTCGTCACCAAAACCTATCGCTACCTCGAAGAGGGCGCCGTCACGACCGACGCCGACAAAGCGAAGGAGACCCCGCCGTGAACCACCGCATCGCCTTGGGTGTCGCGTTGCTCGGCGGGCTATTGGCGGGCTGCGGCAACAATACCGACGATCTGCATGGCTATATCGAGCAGGTGAAGGCGCGCCCCAAGGGTCCGATCGAGCCGATGCCCATCATCAAGCCTTACGAGACCTTCGCCTACACCGTTACCGATCTGCGCGACCCCTTTACGCCGCCGCCGGTGCCTGACGATTCGCGGAGGCAGACTGCGGGCGACGGGCTCAAACCGGACGCCAACCGAGCCAAGGAGGCGTTGGAAGAATTCCCGCTCGACGCACTCCGCCTGGTGGGTTCGCTGGAGCGCGGCGGCGGTAAATGGTCCATCGTGAAGGCGCCCGATGGGGCTATCCACCGCGTCCAGCCCGGCAACTATCTGGGACAGAACGACGGCAAGATCACACGCATCTCGGACGAACTCATCGAGTTGACGGAAATCGTAGAAGACGGGCAGGGGGGCTGGATAGAACGGCAGGCCTCTTTGGCCTTAAGCGAAGAATCGGCAGGGGAGAAAAAGCCATGAATATGAATAATTCCACTACAGAAAACGGCCGCCCGGCACACCGGGCGCTCTGCTACGCAGCGCTGCTGATCGGCCTGTGGCTGCCGTCCGGCGTGGCGTCGGCGGAGGAAACCGCCCCTGCCGCCAACACCCTGCAAGACATCAGCTACACCTCGCTCCCCGGCGACCGCGTGGAGATCAAGCTCACTCTGTCAGGCCCGCCGGCGCAGCCGATCAGCTTCACCATAGATAACCCGGCGCGCATCGCCCTGGACTTTCCCAACACCACGCTGGGGCTTGCGCAAAAAACCCAGCAGATTGGGGTCGGCATCGCCCGCAGTATTAACGCGGTGGAGGCCAAAGGGCGCAGCCGCGTTGTGCTGAACCTGGTGCAGTTGGCGCCGTATGAAACCCGTATCGAAGGCAACAGCGTGTATCTGACCCTGGGCGGCAGCGCGGGCGGTGAAGCGCCCGCCACTGCGGTGGCGCAGACCGCCCCTGCGGCTCCAGCCGCCGTAGCGGCGCCCGCGCAGGCCAGCGCCCCGGCCGGGCGCGGTTTGGAGAATATTGACTTCCGGCGCGGCGACAAGGGCGAGGGCCGCGTGGTCGTCACCCTGACGGACCCCGCCACCGGCGTGGACATCCGCGAACAGGGCGGCAAGATCCTGGTGGACTTCGCCAACAGTTCGTTACCCGAGACCCTGGAGCGCCGTCTCGATGTGACCGATTTCGCCACCCCGGTGAAGACCGTGGAAACTAGCGCCCGCGGCAAGAACGTGCACATGGAGATCACCCCCAGCGGCGAATATGACCACCTCGCCTACCAGGCCGGCAATCTCTACACCATCGAGGTGAAGCCGCTCACCAAGGCCGAGCAGGAGGCCGCGAAGAAAGAGAAACTCGGCTACACCGGCGAAAAACTCTCGCTCAACTTCCAGAGCATAGACGTGCGCGCGGTGCTGCAATTGATCGCCGACTTCACCGGCCTCAACATGGTGGTGAGCGATTCGGTGCAGGGCAACGTGACCCTGCGTCTCAAGAACGTGCCCTGGGATCAGGCCCTGGACATCATCCTGAAGAGCCGGGGACTGGGGATGCGGCAGATCGGCAATGTCATTCAAGTCGCGCCCACCGAGGAAATAGCGGCGCGCGAAAAACTCGATCTCGAATCGCAGAAACAGGTGGCGGAGCTGGCGCCGTTGCGCTCCGAGTTCATTCGCGTGAATTTCGCCAAGGCCTCCGACCTCGCCGCCTTGCTCAAGTCCAAGGAAAATTCGCTGCTGTCGGCGCGCGGCAACGTCACCATAGACGACCGCACCAACACCCTGCTGGTACAGGACACCGCCGACAAGCTGATTGAAGTCAGGAAACTCGTCACCACACTGGATATCCCGCAACGCCAGGTGTTGATCGAGTCGCGCATCGTGATCGCCAACAACGATTTCGGTAAAGATTTGGGCGTACGTTTCGGCGCTACCGGGGTAAGAGAAAACGGCAATGACGGCATCCTCACCACCACCGGCACCTTGGCGGGGACCAACAATACCGTAGCCAGCGCGGTGGAAAATATCCGCAACAGCGGCCAGCCCTTCCCGGTCTTGGTGCCCTCCGACCCGACCAGCAATATCCCGCGCATCATTCCGGTGTTACCCAACCCCGACAACCGGCTGAACGTGAACCTGCCGGTCAGCGCAAGCACCGGTAAAATCGCCTTCTCCATCCTTGCCTCCAACATCTTACTGGATCTGGAGCTGTCCGCCATGCAGAAGGAAAACCGCGGCGAAGTGCTGTCCAATCCCAGGGTGGTCACCTCCAATCAGAAGGAGGCCACCATCGAGCAAGGCGTCGAGATCCCCTACCTGACGGCCAGTTCCAGTGGGGCAGTGACCATCACGTTTCGAAAGGCGGTGTTGGAGCTCAAGGTCAAACCGCAGATCACCCCCGACGATCACGTCATCATGGATCTTTCCTTGAAGAAGGACACGGTCGGCCAGACCATACAGCTCTTCGGCTCGCTGGTGCCGAGCATAGATACCCGCGAGGTGGTCACCCAGGTGCTGGTGGACAACGGCGAAACCGTGGTATTGGGCGGTGTCTATGAGCAAACCAACAGCAAACAGGTAGAGCGCGTACCGCTACTCGGCGACTTACCCGGCGTCGGCGCGCTATTCCGGCGCACTCAAGACGTGGACAACAAGCGCGAGCTGTTAATGTTTGTCACACCTAAGATTTTGAAGGATAGTTTGACGGTAACCAACTAAGCACATCCTGGCCTAATCCCGTGAAGCTCTGAATTATTTATAAGGAACACCCCTATGAGCAAGCTGATAAAAAAAATCCTGATCCTGATGATAACGATTGCGGCGGTAAGCTGCGGCGGCGGAGGCGGCGGGTTCTCCACCGCACCGGGGGCGCTAAAGATCGGTAACGGGAGCGGTGGAGGCTTCATCGAGGGCCTGATTGCGCTCGGTCTGAATATCCTGTCCTCGGGAGGTAGCACCAGCCTCAGCGTGTCCATCGTTGATGTGAATGGAAATCCTATCGCCCAAGCTGTCAATGTAACCTTTTCTTCCAACTGTATCAGTTTGGGCAGGTCCCTGGTGACCTCGCCGGTAATCACCCAGAGCGGTGTTGCCAGCACCACCTACACCGCCCAAGGTTGTAGTGGCAATGACGTGATAACCGCCTCGGCCACGGTCGCCCTGAACGGGGTTAATCACTTTCTCAGCGCCACAGGTATCATCAATGTCCTGCCACCGGTACTAGGTTCGGTGGAGTTCGTCTCGGCGACACCCATTAACATAGGTCTGAAAGGCTCAGGCGGCGCGGGCCTGCCGGAAACCTCGGTGGTGGTTTTCAAGGTCAAGGACACCAACGGCGGAGTTGTTGCGGGACAACCGGTGAGTTTCGCCCTCAACACCACCGTAGGTGGACTCTCGGTGTCGCCGATCAGCGCCTTCAGCAACTCGCTGGGCCTGGTGCAAACCGTAGTTGCCTCCGGCAACGTGGCCACTACCGTACGCGTGACGGCCACCATCACCGGCACCGATCCGCCCATCCGCACCCAATCGGGTCAACTGTCCGTAACCACCGGGATTCCGGACCAAAACAGCTTTTCGATCGCGCTTGCGGTACTCAACCCGGAGGCTTTCAATTTTAATGGGGTAACCGATAGAGTCACCCTCCACGTATCCGACCATTTCAATAACCCGGTGCCTGACGGCACCGCCGTGGCCCTCACCACCGAAGGCGGCCAAGTCGTTTCCTCCTGCACTACGGTGGCGGGAACCTGCTCGGTGAACTGGACCAGCTCCGACCCGAAACCCAGCGATGGGCGAGTCACCCTGCTTGCCACGGCCATCGGCGAGGAAAGCTTCGTTGACAGCAACGGTAATGGCCTGCTGGACGCCAGCGGGGAAACCTTCACCGATCTCGCCGAAGCCTTCCGCGATGACAACGAAGATAATGTACGCAATCCTGCAGAGGAATTTCTGGATTTCAACGCCAATGGCGTCTTCAATGTGGCTGATGGGAAATACAATGGTCTGCTGTGTACGGACACCGCCCGTGCGCCCGGCGCCATCTGCGACGCCCCGAAATCCTTGCACGTACGCAAGAGCATTACACTGGTGATGTCCGGTAGTGAAGCGATTATCACCATGGCCGGTCTGATCCAATTGGCCCAATGCACCACCACCAGCGCCTTTAATAACGGGGTGGTCAGTGTAAATATCAACGTCAAAGACTTCAGGGGCCAGGTCATGCCGGCCGGCACTAAGATCGAGGTCAGCACCACCAACGGCACGATACTCGGGGACTCTTCCTTCACCGTCCCCAGCACCTCGGCGCCCGGTGGCACCAGTCTAATCGTATCGATGCAGAGCGACGCGACCCAGACGACCGCTACCAACACGGCTGGCACTATCGCCTTTAGTAATGCAAACTACAGTATCGGTGAAGGCGGCTCAGCAACTATTACCGTCAATCGCAATGGTGGCAGCGCAGGTAGCGTGAGCGTAGCGGTAGCCTCTGCGCCAGGCGTTACTAACCCTGCCACGGCGGGCACAGACTTCACATCTCTCCCTCCAACAACCATTCTCACCTTTGCCCCTGGAGAGACCAGCAAGACCATACCAATACCTACTGCCAGCGACGCAGTGGTTGACAATAATGAGACCGTGGCCCTCACGCTAAGCACTCCGACCGGTGGTGCAACCCTAGGCACACCGGCTGCAGCTACTTTAACCATTATTGAAGGCGATAGCACCACAACCACTCTGCCGAATCCCCCCACCTCCGCCATTACGGGTGGAACCGGCTTAACCTGTAGTAACGCCAGGACCTCAGGCCTACTCACTGTCAAAGTGACCGTACCCAGTGGCCTGGTCACGACTCAGACGGCCACTGTGACCGATTAGCTCCTACCCCCAGGCGCAAGGACGCGCCTACCCCCCTATTTTCGCCCAGCCTGTTAAACTCATGGCGGTATGAAAACCGCCAAGAATATTTTTCTCATCGGCCCGATGGGGGCAGGCAAAACCACCATCGGCCGGGGAGTAGCGAAATCCCTCAAAATGGAATTCCTGGACAGCGACAGGGAGATCGAGCAGCGCACCGGGGCATCCATCCCGCTGATCTTCGAGCTTGAGGGTGAGGCGGGCTTCCGCGCCCGCGAGTCGGTGGTGATAGACGACCTTTCGCGGCGCACGGGCATCGTGCTCGCCACCGGGGGTGGGGCGATCCTTGATCCCAAAAACCGCAACTGCCTCGCCGCGCGCGGCTTTGTGATTTACCTGCACGCCGCCTTGGAGACCCTGCTCAAGCGTACCGCCCGCGATCAACACCGCCCCCTGCTGCAAACCGACGATCCCGCCGCGCGCCTGGCGCAACTGGTGAAGCAGCGCGACCCGCTGTATCGGGAGATTGCGGATTTGATCGTCGAAACTGGCGAGCGCGCCGCGGGGAGCGTGGTGCGCGACATCGTTAAACAGGTCAACGGCTAGTCATAGTGTTTTCATTCCCGCCGCCACTGCCCTATCATTAGCGTATGAATACCCTCCGTGTCGAACTGGGCGAACGCAGCTACCCGATTTACATCGGCGCCGGCCTGTTGGGGCGGGCCGACCTTTTGAAACCGGACATCGCCGGGAAACAGGTGATGAAGAAGCTGGCGATTGCGTTGACCGCCAGCACCGATTGGCTGTTGCTCGAGGAAGGCGAGCGCGGGCCGGACGATGAGCTGAAGCTACAAGTTCGAGGCGGTCCGCCAGTTTGACGAGGAAGACCGCAAGATGGCGCTGGAGGTCTTGGAGGGGCTGATTCTGAAGCATCAGGCCAAGCGGATGGTGCAGCGCTTTCAAAGCCAGGCCGCTACAAGGGATACGGCGAAGGCGGCTCGGGGCGGCGGTTAAAAAGGGGTCGTCAAGTCAAGCATTGAATCACGGCGTTGGACACACACATAGAGGTTTTAACGTATGGAACAGATCGTTAATTTACATATTGAACACTTGCCGGAAGGCGTCTACTTGGCGACATCGAACGACATTCCGGGATTAGTGGCCCAGGGGCGCACCGTGACCGAGACCCTGGAAATCGCCCGCGATGTGGCCAAGAAGCTTCTGGAGGCGCAGGCCGAGCGCCAAGGCCCCGTCCATCTTAAACAAGCCGGGGACTCCTTCGATTACCCGCTGGTAGTGAGCGGCTAATGGTTGGAGATTACCGTCGAGGAGCTGCTCGAAGAGGCGCCAAAGGCGGCTAAGAGTAAGCGTGGCCCAGCATCAACGCTGGAGAAACAGATCGAGCAAATCAGCCAGCTACCACGGGCCAAGCAGAAGTTTGTGATGGAGATGCTGGATACCGTGATTCATCAAGCGTCATAAGGAGAGTTCATCATGCAATCCGTTAAGCAAATCATCCACGATATCGCCGATCACTTACCCGAACAGGCCACGTTTGACGATGCCATGTACGCGCTGCATGTCCGGCAAAAGCTCGAAGAGGGGTTGCGCAATCTCGATGAGGGCCGCACCTATACGCAGGAGGAAGTGGAACAGCATCTGCTGGGCAAGCGCCCCTCATGAAGGTGATCTGGTCGCGGCGGGCGTTGCTGGACGTTGAGCATATCCGCGATTACATCGCGCAAGACTCGCCGGCTTACGCCCAGCCCTTCGTCGAACGCCTGCTGCACGCCACCCGCCATTTACCGCAATTTCCGCACAGCGGCCGGGCCATGCCGGAGGCCGGGAACCTACGCATCCGCGAAGTGATTTATCAGGGCTACCGCATCATCTATCGGCTGCGCTCCGATGCCATCGAGATTGTGATGGTCGTGCATGGCAGTCGCAATCTCGCGGGGCAGGAGGAAAAGCCGTGGGAGGAAGAAAGATAGTCCGGTCAGATGAAGCAAGCTCCGCAAGGTGGGGCTTAGAATGTGCTAACCAGGGTTTTCTTTAGGCAATGGTTTACGAACAGACATGAGGCTTTGGTTATCAACGGCACCGCAATCTGAAAAATTATTTCTGGCCTGCTCAAGACTGACCGAATTAGCACCGCCCTCATAGGTCGGATCACGAAATTGAACCTCGTCATCCTCCCAACCACAAACAGGGCGTAGGATGGGTGGAGCGCAGCGTAACCCATCATGAAACCCGCTCCCCGAAGTCATGTTCCATGTCGAACCCGTCTCCCGCCCAGTCATCGGGATACACGCCACGTTCAACATACCGATGAAAGGTCGAGTGCGGCCATTCCTTCACGTAGCGTACATGACCGTGTTTGACCGGATTGTAATGGATGTAATCGACGCGCCGACGCAGATCATCATCGTTGCGCAAGGTGTGTTCCCAATACCGCCGTTGCCATATGCCACGTTCGCCTTTCGCAACCCGGCTTGCCGAGCGCTGCTCGCCGTGAGGTAAGCCGCGCGAGAACGCCGCTTTGATCTTCTTCCAGCGCACGGGGTAGTTTGCATCGCCCGGGGGTAAGGCCCATACGCAATGCAGATGTTCCGGTAATACCACCATAGCGATCAGTTCAAAGGGGTGTTCACGTTTCACGTCCGATACCGCACGCCGCAACAAGTCAATGTTGTCCGTCAACGCCCCGACCGCTCCGCCAAGGCGACAGTGAAAAAGTAGCTTCCGCCAGGGATGAAGTTGCGCCGGTAATCAGTCATTGGGGCATCGCAGGTTGCAATTTTCCAGCGTGTCTTTGGCATCATTTGATGGGTTACGCTACGCTCTACCCATCCTACGGGCTAAAGCAACAAGCCCCGCAGGGCGGGGCTTGGGTAGGGTTTATGCAGTCAATAGGTTTTAGCTAACAACACTAAACTTGATTTGGGCACCATCCGGCAGTTCTTTAATTTGATTGGCGATATCCGCCCTAAATTTCATGCCGTCCACAGAATCAGCCAGATACAAGTTATCCAACGCAAATTCGCCACCAGCCACAAATGGAATCTTTGGCAACAAACGCTTCTTGGCAGGAAGTTGGCCATGCTGCTCTTGCCATTGATGCGCCAACGGGTACCCAGTGAGTACCGCATAATCACTGACTATCGCCTTCGCCCAACCCTCGATATCGTCGGCCAAATAATCCAGTGCGCCTGTTTCCGGGTCAAAGGTATATACCTTGTTGTCCTTAATACAGAACTGACCGCCAAAGACATCCTCCGCAAAAAACAAGCAGTCGTCAGCCATGCCCTTATAGTCATTTCGCCACAGAGCACTATCGTTCCATTTCTCCAGTCCCATTTCTTGCTGGCTCGAATGGGATGGAAAAACATGCAGCGCACTTTCCAGCGCATAGAACCCGTTCCGTTCGCGTAGCATGCTTAACAATTCATCTGCTAATGATCCTGCCAAACTACGCATCTGATCAGTCAGCATAGGAGCATCCCCACTTAAAGGTGAGCTTGCACTCAACAGTAACTTCTTCAAACTACCAGACATCGCTAATCCACCACATCAATTCGAACCCTAGTGCCATCAGGCAAACCTCGGCACTGAGCGCCAATACATGCGCCCGCACCACGGTTATCACCAGGGTTGATATGTCTTACGGAAGAACCTTGACCACCTTCCCTAAACATCGCGGGAGGAAATTCATCACGATCAAGGCCCGGCTTGGTTTCAGTACCACTCAGAGCGTCTCTTCTGCGCGACGCAGCGTTAGCCCGATCTATGGTTAAGGTATTTGGTTTACCCGCAGCGATAGCATCTTCGATATGTTGCGCTGATTCTGGGAATCGGCTCTTGCTGACAGTTACGCCCTTTGCAACATCGAGCGCCTGCTCCCCTGCTCTTGCCGCCTTGAGCGCCTGCCCCGCGCCTGGAACCGGGCTGGCCGCACCCACCGCACTGAACGCAACATCCGCTGCGGCTGCACCAATGCCCGCGCCGGTGTAGACCGCCACCCCCAGCTTGCCCAGATCGTAGATCAGGAACGCTACGTCTATCGGGCTATGCCCGTCCGGGTCAACGAACTTGTATGGGTTGTTGCTGGCGTAGGTGTAGCGATTAAAGCTATGAATGTTGTTCGGATCGAAGTCCTTGGGGTCCACACTCATGAACCGGCCCAACACCGGGTCATAGTAGCGTGCTCCCATATAGGACAGACCCGTGCTCCGGTCATAGGGCTTCCCCGCAAACCACAGCTTATTGTTGCCGCTGGCGGACTGGTTGTTGAGTTTGTCGCCGTAGGGGCGGTAGTTCTCCTTCCACACCACGCTGCCGCTCGCATCGGTCGCGACGGCCGGCGAACCGGAGATGTCGTTGTGAAAATAGGTGATCGTTTCAGAAGCAGATGCAACGCCCAGAGACATCACGAAATACAATAGAAGAAGTACAATTCTTAAAGGCACTGTTCTTGACATTTGAGTTTTCATGGCTAGATTCCAAATTATTATGGACTGATTACCTGCGACAACACCGCCGAGGTACTCGGGGCATTACTTACATCACCGTTGTATACCGCGGTAATGGAATGGCTGCCAACTGCTAGAACATTGGTATTAAATATCGCTCCGTAAAAAGAATTTGACGGTCCCAGCGAGATATACTGCACCGTGCTTGTGGCCAACGTCACACCACCGTCCTTGAAGGTTATCGTCCCGCTCCAGGGGAATACTCCTCCACTAATGGTCGCTATGATCTGACCAGTTGTCTGCTGGTCGGCATAGCCATACCACGAATATCGAGTGATGCCATCGGCACCATTACATTCCGAAGCGCAGTCTTCGTTGACATGCCGGAACGCAGCTGCCGCAGTTGTCGGCAGCCAAAGCTGGCCAACAACAATGGCCAATGCAAGCAACAAAATCGTTCGCATCATTGCAGCCATTATTCAAACTTCCAGCAATGACTCGTCATACCAAATATCTTCATAATCGCCTGCGATCAAAAATCGCCACCCAGGCGGTAGGCCTAGATATTTCCGCACCTGTGGGCACCAGTCCGACAAATGCTCCACATGTAGCGGTTTAAAGAAATCGGGATCAGAAGATAGTTCTTCTCCTGCCCATATATACCAGCCGGTGGTATCGCCCTCTGGAGAATGACGTAAGCCATTTATTGGAGTTATCCCCTCTCGGACGTTAAGCGCGATCCCGACCTTTAGACTTGGCGGCGACGGGCAACAAGCAACGCCATATTTTTCACAAATTTCTTTCTGTGAATTTTCTACCGCATCACTCAAGGCCCAACTCCTTCTTCATCTGCTGAGAATAGCGGCTCATCTCCGCACCTTGCCTCGCAGAACAAGTAGGGCACTGCGGCTGCACAGCATCAACGCTACGCATCCGCGTCGTATCTATTGATCCGGTTTCGTAATACTCCTTGACCAATGGGTTCTTATAATCGGCGACCTGTCTGGGTGCGACAGTCCCACAGTCCACGCAGGGCTTGCCTTGGACGGCGGCTCTTTGCTCAGCAGTAGTTGCACCGGACGGGCGTTGATAGGCTTTTGTAATGTCCGGCGTTCCCTTTGCAACAAATTAATTCGCATTTTCTACAACCGGGCGAAACCTAACATTATTCACGCCTTCCTGCATTAACTCCCCACCGCCTTCAACGAAAGCTTTGGCAGCCTTCGTATATTTGACAGTCGAATAGACGGAGCTGCCACCCGTAACAATATTTTCACCCAACACCGGCTCCATCATGTCTTTAAGAAGATCCGTTTTTACTTTCTTAAAAAGCGACAACAATTGACGATTCTCACAACGTTCCCCGGTAGCAGTATCGATCCAATCTGTTTTGATGGCTACTTCAGACATTAGCAAAATCCGGCCTGACTCTCGTGGCAAGACAACCTGTAGCATGCCGAGTCGCCCTGGCTCCAAATCCTTTGGATTGATTTCAGAAATATTGAGGCCCCGCTCAGCCAAATAAAGTCGTGAGGCACCGAATGCTTGAATCTGTTGAACCAAGCTCTCACAGTCGGCTTGTTTTATCGCAGTATTCGCCCCCCCACGATACAAGAGAACATTCAAGTTCAAGGCGCCTACTATGCGGCATAGCATTAATAAAAGCTCATCAAGGGTCGAGAAAAATTGAACTCTTTTGGTGGCCATACAATCACCGATCATACGGCGTGTAGCCTGGCCGTTGGCCAGTGGCTGCCTCAATATCATCTAAGGCGCGCCGCTCTCTCGCAATAGGGTTACCGCCACCCGTGCTTCGCCCAACATTTTCCCTATAGATCGTACCGTCAGGCGCACGCGTTGTTATGTCTGGCCGACGACATGATTTGCATCCTCCAGGCGTCTGTATCACCTCTTCCGGCATCTTTCCTCCACCAAGGTGTTCATGCCCCTGACCCTTTAATTCATCAATGCGACGTTCAATCGTAGATGTATGCGCTGGGCCACCTCGGCTTCCGTACGGGTTCGGTGCGCTCTTTGCAACGACAGAGTCTCTCTACAGAGGCTAATTCCATATCACGATGGGATCGCCTGGGACACGGAGTTGCATTGCTTCTGGCCCAGTGTATGCCCCATCTCGCATGTCTACCCGAAGCACCCAACCATTTTCAAACCTAATCGTAGTCGTATTTACGTCCTCTTCCACATCTGTAACGCCATTGCCAATCAACAACTGCGTGTCACGTGAAGTAAATCCCACCAGTTCAAACCTGTTGTAGACGGCGAGGCTAATTCCTTTTTCAAAGCTTATCCCGGCATCACCCTCGGTCAGTATGGCATCTACAACCTTCAACCCGCATATCACTTTTAGTTTTGATTTTCCCATCGCCGAAATCTCCCTAGTCAATTGGAAAGTGCGATTGAGAATTGGGCAAGGTCTTGCCAGTGTATGGATCTACTCCTTGTGGTCTAGGCGACGCTGAATTTTCATATTTGATGTAACCATTCGGATAACCTGGGCTATTACCCCTTGGCGACGTCGGATTCATTATCCGCATAGTTGAAACTTGGCCGTTCGCCCCGCCAGAACCACCGGTGAATGCGACGCCTGTTTGATTGCCCGTAGGATTAATTACCGGGGTTGGGCCGGTCGCGCCGGGTCGGATGTAGTTCTCACTGGATATTTGTTGCTTATCCCAGAGGTAGGTCTCGGTTTGAGTGTCGATTTGCTTCGACATCAGTAGACCAACCATCCAGAGAGCGCCGGAGTTTGAGTAATTAGGCCCAATGTGCCGATAGGTGATGGTCCCTGCGGGTGTGTTAACAATGGTCGTGTCGTAGTTATTTAGACTGCCCGGGGTATGCCTGAATGACCAATTTCCCCCCGAGCTAGACGATTTTCCGGTGACGGCGGTGAAGAAATTGGATGGGTTCGCTTGGTCGAAGTAAACGAAACTATATCTATACGTGATTGATCCGCCATGAGGATCGGTCGCCCGATTCATAATATAGCCACCGGCGGTAGCACCCAAGAAATTACCGTTGTATTCATAACGCCAGCTCGTTCCATCAGGCCGATTCACGCTAGTCAGAAAGTACTTTCCACCAACGCCGGAGCTGCCTGATAGTTGTAATAGTATGCTTGTCCGCTCGAGCCTATGATGCCAGTGATGCGCCGGCTTAGCATGCCGCTGTCAGCGTAGGTAAAGTTAATCGAACGCCCATCGTTAGTTGAAATGCTCGTGATTTCCGGGCTTGAGCCTGCTGCGTAGTTGATCGTTGCGTAATTGTCATTTCGATCAGTAATTTTGGTGGTGTACCAAGCATATTCTGGAACGAGACCACCCTGACTGACGAGTTTGCTCATATCGTAGCGCGTGCCATCCGGAGAGTAGACGGTCAGTCCGTTACCAGAGCTGTGGCAATCTGCCCTCCATCTCTGCGTGGTGAGCATGAGCGGTGCAGTGCTGCCCGTAAACACCAGTAACTGCCGACTACCGTCCGGCATTTCTAAAACGGGGTTATCAGCAGTTGAAAATGCATTTAGGTTGACGCAGATGTTTGTATTTGCCTTGAGCACACGGCCGAAGTGAACCGTCCACCCTAAGCCTGCCAGCGACTCGTACACACCAGGGTTGAGTGGATTGACGGATGCACTGTTGTAGGAGCGGACAACCTTTAAGTCGAAGCCGCCATTGCCCGGTAAATACAGGTCAACGTAATGATATTGGAGTGACCCTGTAAAGGGGTCGATGTGCTCGTTGGCACTTTGGTTGATATAGCTGCGATTGGGATAAAGCCCAGGGTCTTGGTAGAAATCTGGAATTACCTCCTCTGCAAAAACTCCAGGTGTTCCAAGTATCGCTGCCAAGACAAGGAGGGTACGTTTTGCGCCAATACATCCAACTCGCCAGGTAAGCTTCATTGAAGCACCTTTACAAAACACGGTATTGAAGCTTCGGCACCTGCTGGCGGTTTAATCTGTCCGAGAAGCTGAACGTGATGGGTGAAGTGTTGCACGCGAGGAATGGGCGGTCTAGGCAACAAGGCGCTACTGGTAGGCGCAGGCGGAAGAGAATGCAAACGTCCCGGCGCTGCGGAGCAATACCCCAAGCTTACTGATGTTCCGATGTCCGCTTCGCGCCACATACGGTCCCCCTAATGGTCTTGATCCCAACTACAGATTGGCCGAACATTCGGCCAATCTGGTCTTCTTCTCTTTAATTATCAGCCGTCCTTTCACCCTAGGCAAACTTTATATACTTAAGGTTTTTTTAAATGTCAAGCAGACATTTTGTGACAGCCTATTGGGCTTCTGATAAAATGCTCGAGGTTTACACGGTAACTATTTTATTTATTTTTGCGAAAATTTTGATTTTTTCTACTTAAATAGCGCGGAATTTCATTATTTAGCTCCCACTGCCCTATCATTAAGCGTATGAATATCCTCCGTGTCGAGCTGGGCGAACGTAGTTACCCGATTTACATCGGCGCCAACCTGTTGGGACAGGTCGAACTGCTGCGGCCGCACATCGCCGGTAAGCAGGTGATGATCGTGAGCAATGAAACCGTTGCGCCGCTTTATCTCGATCAGGTGCGCGCGGGCTTAAACGGTTTTCAGTGCGACACGGTCATCTTGCCGGACGGCGAACAGTACAAAACCCTTGCCACGCTTAATACTGTTTTTGATGCGCTGCTCACTCACCGCCACAGCCGCAACACCACGCTGATCGCTCTGGGCGGCGGCGTGGTCGGCGATATCACCGGTTTCGCCGCAGCCAGCTATCAGCGCGGCGTAAACTTCATCCAGATCCCCACCACCCTGCTCGCCCAGGTGGACTCCTCGGTGGGCGGTAAGACCGGCGTCAATCATCCGCTCGGGAAGAATATGATCGGCGCGTTTCATCAGCCACGTTGCGTGATCGCCGATACCGGCACGCTCCACACGCTATCCGAGCGTGAGCTGGGCGCGGGGATCGCGGAGATCATCAAATACGGTCTGATCCGCGACCTGGAATTTTTCAACTGGCTGGAGCTAAACATCGAAGCCCTGCGCACACGCAAACCCGCTGCGCTGACCTACGCCATCGAACGCTCCTGCCGCAACAAGGCGGAGGTGGTGGCGGCCGATGAAAGGGAAAGCGGTGAGCGCGCCCTGCTCAATCTGGGTCACACCTTCGGCCACGCGATCGAGACCGCCCTCGGCTACGGGGTATGGCTGCACGGCGAGGCGGTCGCGGCGGGGATGGTCATGGCCGCGGATCTCTCTTGCCGCCTGGGCTGGTTAAGCCGTTCCGATCTTGAACGGATCGAGCGGCTACTCGAACGCGCCGGGCTGCCGGTCCGCGCGCCGGGCGGGATCGGCACTGAGCGTTTTCTGGAACTCATGGCGGTGGACAAAAAGGTCATGGATGGCGCAGTACGTCTGGTGCTGCTCAAGGGCATAGGCCGGGCGATAGTCACGTCCGACTTTGACCGCAGCGCCCTGCTCGCCACACTCGGTGAATGCCGCACCCCTACCCCCGTGCACCCCTGATGCTACAGCTCGCACCTTATGCGGCCGATCCACTGAAATCGCGTGGACGGCGTTGCCAGGAATCGCCCCCCGCCTACCGCAGCGAATACCAGCGCGACCGCGACCGCATCGTGCACAGCGCCGCGTTCCGCCGCCTGGAATACAAGACCCAGGTGTTCGTCAACCACGAGGGCGACATGTTCCGCACCCGCCTCACGCACTCCATCGAGGTCGCGCAGATCGCGCGTTCCGTGGCGCGCGTCCTGGCCCTCAACGAAGATCC
>CAYUAZ010000003.1:0-26275 GCA_964442865.1 uncultured Gammaproteobacteria bacterium | reverse complement strand
CGCCAATACAGTCGTGGAAAGCCCGGGGGTTAAATCGATACCGATAAGTTTCTGTATCACGTACCAGGCGCCCAGTAGAAAACTTAACCCGGCCAGGATGAATCCGCCTATGGACATCACAAACAAAGGCCGGGAACTGAAACCGATCAGTCCATTCAATCCTATTTTAAGCGAACCGGTCAGGCGGTTGTAGTTGCCCGCCCCGGCATAACGCTCATCACGATCGTATTCAATAAACGTCTGCTTGAAGCCAACATAGGCCACTAAGCCACGCAGAAAGCCGTGGCTCTCGTTTAACCGCCGCAACTCTTCGATCACCCGCCGCGTCATGATGCGGAAATCGCCAGCGTTACGGGGAATCTGCACATCGCTGAGTTTGTTAATGGCCGAATACCCAATATGGGAGATGACACGCTTAACCAGAGTTTCACCCTTGCGCGAACGCCGCTGGGCATACACAACCTCGTAGCCTTCGGCCAGCTTGGCATGGAGCTGCTCGATCAATTCCGGCTGATCTTGTAAATCAACATCAATCACCACGCAGGTCTCACCGGTGCAGGTCATGATCCCCGCCATCGTCGCTGCCGGTTGGCCAAAGCGACGCGAAAAAACCAGCAGCTTGATATTCGGATTACGGTTGATTTCTTCGAGAATCACCTGCTCGGTGCGATCCGGCGATGGGTCGAGAGAAAAAATGATCTCGTAGCGTTTGCCCATGTTCTCGAACACTTTCTCGGCGCGGGCGAGAAAGGGGCGGATGTTGGCTTCTTCTTTGTAGACTGGGACGATGAGGGAAATGTCAACCATGCCGAACTCTCTTACAGATTTTTATGTATAAAAACAAAATCTGCATACCCTAGACCTTTGCGTTTGAGCATTGCATCGTCATTCGACAGGGGGACGCCAATCGCGTCTTCTTCCACGCCATACATTACGTAGCCCTGCGAACGTAGCAAGTCAATCGTAGAATCGGCGGAAAACCCTGCCTCTTGCAAGGCGCGGTCGTCTATCTCGATGAATAGGGCCGGATGAAAACGGGAAATTGTCTCTTGGGCACCGGCAAGCGTACGTGGTTCGGCGCCCTGAACATCAATCTTGATCAGCGAGACAGGCGGCCACCCCCGCTCTCGCAACAGACCATCAATGGTAATGGCGCAGACCGGAATGCCCTCCTCCGCCAGCCGGTGATCGGCCGGATTCAGCGGGTTGAGAGACAGAAAAAGCTCTCCCTCCTGCTCCGCTGCTGCGGCGTGAACCACATCTACGTTTGCTACTCCGCTCCGGGAGACAGCCCGGTTGAGGTTATCCAGGTTTCCGGGTTCCGGCTCGATGGCGATGACGCGACCATCGTCCGAAACCCATTCCGCGAATTTTAGCGTAAAGTATCCTACGTTGGCTCCCACGTCCACAATGGATGTGCCTGGGGGAACCAAGCACCGCAGATGGTCAATGCCGGGCTCGAAGAGACTTTTATAGAGAGAATAGGCGCCCTCAGACAGCTCCCGCCCCCAAGTTGTCGAAAGAACGCCGGTGGATCGTACTACCCGGTAGGCGAATAAAACGGAGTTCTGGAATGCCCGTCTCATACAGGGGTTGCGAGCACGTTGATGCCGCCGTATTGGGGAATGAGTTGTCTGACCTGTTCCGGGTCTCTCGGCAGGGTCTTGCCACTCGCCACATCCTTCATGGAATAACCCATATCCCAGAGCATGCCGAGCATCTTGTCAAACGCCTGGGGATTCTCCGCATACACATAGGGCGCCAGCTCCAGCAGAATTCTGGGCTTGTGCTTGCCAATCGTTTGCGTGGCGCCGCACAGCACCTCGAATTCATGACCATCTACGTCCAGTTTCACAAAGTCTACCCTGTTCAAGCTCAATTCCTCGACAGTCTGGTCGAGGGTGGCGGATACGGCGCCCGTCGTGTCCATAAGACGGCCCTTGTGCTTCTCGTGAAGATTCTCCGATGAGACCAGGGGCCAACTCGAAAAAATCGCGGGCTCCAAGGGAGTGTCCGTTTCAGCTACTAGCATCATCTGGAGGGCGGTCACTCGCGTCACTAAGTCCTGGTTAAGCGCCAGATTGGCAGCTAGCTTGCGTACAGCGAACGAGGTGGGCTCGAAAGCAATCACTCGCCCCCCCCCCTCTTTCACCAACCAAACGCGCCAGCGGCAGGGTGTGCGCACCGATGTTCGCGCCGATGTCTAGGACGACATCCCCCGGCCTGACCAAGGTTTCGTAAAGCCTGACCATCGAGGGCTCAAAGCTACCCAGCGTATAAATGGAGAAATCTATCCCCTCGTTCAAATCCAAACTCCAGCGTAGCCCACCCCGTGTCACTTCTGTCTTGGCGGAACGTCCGGCCATACGCCGGAAGAACATGATCCCGTGATGGAGAATCTTCGCCAATGCGATTTTTTGTGCGGTGCTGAGCATAGTCTTATCGGGATAGTAGCGAGTGAAAAGTATAAGCTATTGTCTGATTTTATCTGTAATTTTTTCGATTACGGCGAACAACCGGAAAGCCATCAAACTTCCGACCACTGGGGCAACAGCCCTTTCCAGACGAAGCAGCCAGTCTATACTCCCGGCGGGCACCAGACACCAGGGTCTAAATCCCCCGGACAGGGGGTAGGCCAGCAGACTCAGCCTTCTAAAATCCATCATTCTGAGCCCCGGAAACATTTGCTCGAAGCGCTGTCGATGGCGCCCGAATAGAAGTGTCGGCACGGCCTGGTTGGCATCGAACGGTTCGCGGTTCGGGTTCAGGGGCCCGTCAGCCAAGGGATCGGCGGCCATCACCACCGGTTCAGGATGGAGGTAGCGGTAAAAAATGCCGCTCACGGGTGTGATCGCCGGTTCGACCAGAATGATCCTGCCACCCGGTTTGAGCACCCGCTCGGCCTCTCTGAGAAACCGCCGGGGGCGCTCGATGTGGTGCAGCACATCCATGCCGACGACGTTGGCGAAGCTGCCATCGGCGAACGGCAGGGCCTGGGCATCGGCGGCCGCGTCAAGCCAAGGGGTGTGGACGATGTCCGTGGATACCACTTCCTCGGCAAAACTTTTCAAGTTCCCGGAACCGCCCCCGATTTCCAGCGTAGCTCCCGGCAGGCACGCGGACACGATCTGCCGATAAAAATCCTCATAGATGGCACGAAGCTGTGGTTTTTCCTGCCAGAGCAATCGTTGCTTCTGGAGAATTAATTCGGTCATCAAAACGCCTTCAGCTTCTTGAAGGCGAAGACCACCATTCTCAGTAGCAACAGACCATGCCGGAACCGGGATATCTGGGTTTCGCCGTACTGCCGACTGGCATAGGTGATTGGAATTTCGACCACCTTGAGGTTGAGCTTGGGGGCCCCGAAGATCAGGTCAAAATCGCCGAAGGGATCGAAGTCGCCGAAGTAGCCTCGGTTAGCGGCAATCTGCTCGTAGTGTCTCTTCGTCAGAACCTTGGTGCCGCAAAGCGTGTCTGTGAAGCGCTGGTTCAGCAGCCAACTGAACAGCCAGGAAAATACTTGGTTGGCCAATAGATTGAGGAAGCGCATAGCATCTTGTTCCATGGGATAGACCAGGCGGGACCCGTTCACAAACTCGCCCTTGCCGGAAACCAGCGCGTTGTAGAATTTTGGCAGCGCCTCCGGCGGCATCGTCAGGTCAGCATCCAGTATCATCAGCACTTCGCCCCGCGCATTCGCAAAACCCTTGCGAACCGCGTCGCCCTTCCCTTTGCCGTCCTGGACCAGGACCCTGATGTTGAGATCGGGATAAGCCCGGATAACCCGTTGAATTTCCTCTAGCGTCCCGTCCTGACTGTGCCCCTCGACGAACAGTATCTCCATGTCCGCGCAGAACTGGGGGATGCGCTGCACAGCCGGTTCGATATTGCCCCGTTCGTTGCGGCAGGGCACAAGGACCGTCGCCGACATGGGTGTCCGCCGCATGCTCGCTACGGGACGAGCCACGATGTAATTCCTCAAGCAGGCTCGCCGGATCACGACCATGGGGGCGATGTAGCGATTGACGAGATAGCCCATCCCCAGGAGGCGCCTCGGCAGCAGTTGCCGCCACTCCCGCTTGACGACCTGGAAGTCGCTCAGGGCCAGGAGGTTGGAGATGTCCTCCGTGGACAGCCAGTTCTGCTCGGCCTGGGGCATTTGCAGACCCAGCAATCTGGCGACTCCCAGGATCGGCTCCCACATACGTGAATAGTAGGCGATGATGAGCCGCGTATCCGGGATGCAGAGGCCCTGCAACTGTGAAAGTGTGGTCTGGCAGTCTTCCAGCGAGCCGATCGTGTCTGACAGGATTATGATGTCGAACGGCCCGTTCAGCCCCGCGATTACCTTGAGATTCTCCACATCCCCCTCGTGGAACTCCAGGTGAGGATGTTTTTCCCTGGCGATGGCTATCATGTTGGGGCTGAAGTCTACACCGACCCCATGGGATGGATTGAGCGCGGCGAGCAGCCGGCCGTTGCCACAGCCCAAATCGAGAACCCTCAGCCCCTCCGGAACCAGGAAACGCATATAGCGCAGATCCTCCTCGTAATAAAAGGAGTTGCGGGCAACCCAGCGGTCGCGGTCCGAAGCCTGGCGGTTCGCCAGGTCGCGTATCGTCGTCTTTCTGGGGGACAGATTATCCTTGATGGTTTCGTATGTCATCGTCTGTCTGGGATAGTGTTGTGTTAGTGTTGCCAGTAGCCTGGCGGCCGGTTCGCCACCAGAGCACGCCTCCCGGCAAACTAACGACCAGGAGCGTTGCTCCGAAGAGCAGCGACACGGCGATGGCGTCACTTCTAGGCACCTGAATCAGCCCGAATGCTACCACCATTGCGCCTTCCCGCACACCCCAACCTGCGATGGAGATCGGGATCAACGTCACCAGCATGACCAGGGGCACCAGGAAGATGCAGTGCACGAGGCTGACCTTGACTCCCAAGGCGCCTGCCAGCATAAACACCACAAAGGCCACGCCAACATGGACCACGACCGACAATACCAAGGTGACGAAGCCGGATCCGGTAGTCAGCAGGGTTCTCTGTGCGGCCTCCGAAAGTCGAGCGGCAGCTCGGATGAGCTTCCATCGAAACAGGGATTCCGGCAGTCGGCTCAGGGCAAGCAGCACGGCGAACCCAACCGCTCCGGCCATAAGCACAAACACAAACGCCCATCGGATCGCAGGGGGGATAACCAGGTCCATCAACCAAGGCAGCGCCACAGCAGTCATTATGAGCAAGGCGGCAAGGGCGATGAGGCGATCCAGCACGACGCTGTTCAGCGCTGTTCCCAGGCTCAGACCGGCCCGGTGGGCCTGCCATATCCGCATGGCGTCACCACCGACGGACGATGGCAGTGCCTGGCTGAAAAAATACCCCACGAGCACCAGTTTGAGGGCCGTTGCAAACCCCATGTGTCCGCTGTTCACCCGTATGATGGTGACCCAGCGAGCGGCATGGGCAAACGACAGGGAAAACATCACCAGGGTGGCAGCAAAGAGGTACCACGGGTTAACGCCCCGGAACCGGGCGAGCATGCTTGGCACATCGGCGCCGTAAAGCAGCGCGGCAATCAGCAGCAGCGAAATCGCCACTTTGAGCGAGATTTTTTTCACTTCACTTTATGGAAACTCTGATGCGCCGTGTTGAACCGCCAAGACGCCAGGAACGCCAAAATTTTCCCTCATCATTCAAACCTTTTTTCTTGATGACCTTGGCTCTTGGCGGTTGGCGATATATTTTTCAGAGGTTTCTCAGCGTAAAAATTCATCGGCCTGCATATTAAATTCGTAGAACCATATCTTATCGTCCGGCATTACGCCGTCTAAAACCAATTTCAGCTTGTTATGTTTACTTTGCGTAAGCTCAATTTTGACTGACTGTATCGCTTGAGGGTCCACGGTGACATCACCCGCATAATAAACAAAGCTTATATCATGGCTTACCGAGGTATCCGGCTCGCCCAGCACTTTTAAAGTCGGTCCTGGGATCGATTGTAAGCTGTTTGGCGTTCTTTCCAGCGACCATCTGAAGCTTAAAGAACGTACGCCGACCGCTTTAGAAATATCCAGCTCGAGCGCTACGGGTTCTGCGGAGTTAGCAACAGCCCCACGTTTGAGGAAAAACCTGCGGGGATATTTCTCGGCGCCCGAGGTGAAATCCCATTCCACTATTCCATGTATCGCTTTTAGTTCGCCAGAAGCATAGAGTTGCGAGGCATATTTCTGTAACGGGAATATCTGGGCCGCAGAAAAGTCGAATCGTGTTTTATCCTCGGATAAAGGCACAAATGCCTTGACCGATGTTTCAGAAAAGTAGAAAGGGAGATTACTCTTCAAAGGCAAATCCACTAACCGCCTGACCACCCAAGCACCTTGCTTTCTGACCCATGCAGATTCATGCAAATGCGATGGGAACTCCACATAAACAAGATTTGGAAACATCGCGAATGGAGTGACATTGTTCTGCGAATAAACGATTGCTTGGCTGCGTGTTTGCCCATCCAGATTCCACACAAAATCGCTCATGCCGCCAGTAAATACAATATAGGAAGAAGCCGTGCCGCCGTCTCCTGTGCTTCCAATCTTGTTACTCAGCCCAGATATGCTCGATACCGTTTCCAGAGGGGTCACGACGTGCAATTTGGTTTGCGTTGCTTGCCACCAAGTCTGAATTTGTCCTGTTGGCGGAAACGGTCGAGGAACCTCGTGGGTTCTCTGCCACACCCGGTAACTGACCACACTAGCACCCGCGATACCTATAACAACAAGCCCTGAGATGAAAATGTAAGTTGCCAATGAAAGCAGCAGAGGCGCATCGAATTTGGGTGTGACTTTTAACGAATACGATTTTTGCTGACTGATCTTGTTTTCGGATAAGGGCAGAGATGATGACTGCGCCGATGGTAACCGTATCCTTGAAATAAGTCCCAGCATGGATACAGCAATCAAATCATTGACAAAGAAAAATTGAGATCCCAGCCGATAGCCGAGAGCGTTCATATCATGAGCTGCGCCTAAGGGCGGACCCCATGTTCCCCCAACCAGATAAAGCGCCACTACGCCAACCCACCAATACAGCACAAAAATGGCGTAGGTGTGATCCTCTTTTGGCCGCAGAACGCTGAACGCAAATAGAAGTGCACCGCCCAAGATCAGTATTGTTTGGCTAGTAGGCAGAGTGACGGTCAAAAGACCAGCCAATCCAACTAGACCTGCTCCCAACCAACGCTTCTGTAACGTCGAAGCAATTACAAGACCTACGGTAATAGTCAACACTATGGACGCCCGGATGAGCTTCCATAACCGATCGCTTTTGGATGTATTCTGACTTGAAAATCCTGCAATATCTAAAGTGTGTGGAGCGATGCGTGAAAGGTGATAATTTAAATGTGATGCGTAATTGTCTTTCGTCAGTATCCAGAATTCCTTATTCAACTGATCTGGAGTGGGTTTTTCGGTCTTATACCGATTTTTTGCCGAGTCTTCCACCTTGGTGTACATCGCACCGTTCCATACCTGTATTTGAGGATCACTCGCGGCATAGAAGGAGGTTGAATCATGCCCGGCCATGGCCCACGACCCCGTCATCCCATGCAAGGCAATTACCCATAGAAGGGTGGGCACAGCGAACGCTGTGAGCACAGATCCCGTGCCGTGAAGCCGCCTTTTCCATGCGGCGGTTCCATGCAAAACCAAAATTACAATGGCTGGCGCAATAAATGGACTCATTAAGGGGCGTGCCAACGACGCGCTCGCCAGCAGAAAACCAAACGCTGCCAGAAACCCCAAGTGTAAAGAATTACGTAGCCCAAAAATAAAACAAGATAAAGCTGCAATGTTCAAGATCAAGCCGACACTGTCAGAGGTGGAAATAGCCAGCCACTCCGCAGTAAAGGGATTAAATATCAGCAGCGCTATCGCCCCAGCAGCAGCAATTCTCCCCAGGGTTGGCCTTAAGGCAAAATACAAGAAACAAGCCACAAACAGGAAGACTGCAATTAATAATTTGTGGAACAAAAAAAAGCTACCACCAAGAACGGCAACAAACAGGCCGGCGAACAGCGCGTACCCCATTCTGAAATCCAGGTTGGGGTTGTCTTTAATGATGCCTTCTGCAAAATGCAATGCCCCATTCCACCAAAAAGCGGCATCCCCATACTGCGCGTTGCCCATGTTGACAATGCCAGCCCAATAGGTCGCATCCCACAAAAACCACGCGCCTCCAACAAAGAAAACCATGACAACTAGCAAGTCATGGTTATTAGCCGACGAAGTACTTATAGACGACCGCATCAGCTTGCTGAAATTAGGCATATCAAAATCCAGGGTAATTAGGGCGAAATGTAACCTAGTAGAGTTTAGTGTAGCGTTTGAACAGACTCTTTTTTCAGTGGTTGTAAACGGTACTCTACTCCCTTAAGATACACGGGGAAGCGATACTTTAAAACACCTCGGGAGATCTACAGGCCATGCTTGGCATACCTTCAGAAAGCCTCAGTGCCATTGATGCGATTATGAGTGCACTTGTCCAGTAGTGACTTAGAGTGATTCACCGTATGATGCTTCCCGTAGCGTTTGAGCGACTGATAGCCTCGGAAGGTATCGGTATAGTGGACCGAGCCCTTGTGGGCCTTGGCCAGGATATGACGCATCAGTTCCTCAGCGCTCACCGACTCCACCAGTTGGGTATAGATCCCCCGCTCCCGCCCCAGAAAACCGAATATCAGGCTTTTCCCGGCAACTCCACGCCCCTGCCGCTTGCCCTTGTGTCTATCATCGAAGAAGTAGGCCCGGCCAGCTCGATCTCGCCCTTGAGCTTGGCCCGCGGGTTCGGTGACGTGATAGAGAACTTCCCGCAGGCGCTGGTAGATGCGCGTGAACGTCTTGATGTCTATCGATGATTTTACACACGCTATTCAGCTTCTTTTTGCCCCTTATTTTGCTTTTTGCGGGGGGCTTGACCGTTCTTCTCTGGCTTTTACCTCGCGAATATTTAAGCTATGGATTCTTCTTCGCTCCTGTCGTCGGGCTCACTGTTTTTGCCTCGCTGGGCCTTTTTGAAATAGGTGTTCTCCTCGTCCCGCTACGCCCACTTACCCTCTCGTTCTTCATCGGGTCGGCTTTTGTTGCAACAGCGTGGCTAAGGCGAGAAAACCTCGTCACTGTTCTAGAGGGAGTAAAGGCACACAGAACCTTCATAATTATACCTTTAGCGTTGTCGCTTGTCATTGCTGTGGCTACGCGGGATCACGGCCTAAGCTTTTTGTCGGCGGGTCAAGATGAAATTCAATACGTCAACAATTCTCTCCAAATTCTTCAGCATCAACATACGGGAGATGAATTGGATACTCTCGTACCACGGATTGATCATTGGGTGCGGGATGCAGTTACCCTCGATTTATCCTACAGCCAAGCCTATCGTCGCGGCGCAGAGATATTTCTGGCCGGGGTAATGGAATTAACAGGGGAAAATCCCTTCGTTAGTTTTACGGTAGCAGGGGTAATTGCTTTTCTTTGTTTTATATTGGCCCTCCCCGCAATCTGCCGTGCCTTTTTAGGTATGAACCCATTTTATTCAATTTTGGCTCAGATTATTTTGGGCGCCTCCCATCTTTGGATAATGCTGATCCTACAGGGCAGCCTGGCAAACCTGTGCTCATTGAGTCTTTTTTGTCTCGCTGCTGCAGCCGTTCCACAGCTTAATAGTAGCAGACAATGGGGAGCCAGTGTATTGGCGGGATTACTCTTGGCGGGCCCCATCATTTTTTACAATGAAGTTGCAATGGTGGTCCTGCTAGCCCCACTTGGGTTGTTCCTAATCATTAGCTGTTTAAAAAATAAGGCGTACCTAAAAACATCCCTTCACAATGTGCCAGTAACGATTACTGCACTGATTTTATTTTCTCATGTTGCTCTATTTGGCTTGGCTATGACGACTTACGGGTTGTTCTTCAAAACTCTTGCAGAGAGTTCCGTTATCTCCCCACTTTCCATATCAAGCGCCGCAGGTGTGCTTGGCCCTATCTACGGATTGTATACTTACTATTCCTTATCATTCATCAATAATTGGCTTGCCCAACTTACTGCTGCAACACCTTGGGTGGTAATTGGCCCCATCGCCCTTCTCCATGTTATCGCAATATGGGGGTTATTCAAAAAAAGCAGGCCAGGAACATATATTCTGGGTGCGGCCTTAGCTGTATTGATCATCGTAACCCTTCATTCACTAATAATCAGCCAGTATTTCGTCTTGGTGAGATCACAACAATATGCCTTCAGCTATATTGCAATCGGCTTGGCTTTGGCCCTGTCTTTAATCAAAAGTTGGCAGTTAAAGCTTCCCTTGATCGCGGTAACACTCTCCCTCATAGGCCTAAACATATCCACAATCTGGTCAACAGTTCAGCATTTATCCCAATACGATGACCGATCCGATCCAATCATCATAAGATATTCACCTCGCTCATCATTGTGGGCACAATTCCTTAAGCATGCAAACCTCCAGGGAAATACT
Source organism: uncultured Gammaproteobacteria bacterium (assembly GCA_964442865.1). Lineage (GTDB taxonomy): Bacteria > Pseudomonadota > Gammaproteobacteria > SURF-13 > SURF-13 > JACPZD01. Next base: position 15,760 of record CAYUAZ010000003.1, on the reverse strand, counting down.
CCCGTGCTTATTACGGGCTATGACAGTACCGCCAAGCCTTTGCTTATTGCATCTCTAATTGAACCACGTCCAAATTATATGGGTGCTCACATTCGTAATTTTTGGAACATGATGCCTATGTCTCCGCCCCCAAAAAAAGAGTCTTACAAATCACTCAGCTACAGCTACGAAGTCTACGGACCACGTGCTTACGGTGCACATAATATTATCTTTAATACAGTACCTTATTGGCTGCTACCAGATACAATAAAAGGGGTCGCAGAGATGAATGAGAAATCCCGGCTTGCAATTATTATGGTGGGGAGCGAGGATCCAGAAGAATGGCAAGAAAAAAGGCTGATTTCCCGTCTAAGAAAACGCTTCTTTCCCATCGGCGACATCATCGAGCGTGATCAGTGGAGTCCTCTGCAACTTGAAATTGACGGTCTATTGGTGCCCGCCGAATACAACGAAATGAAACACATTAACGAGAGCCTGAATATTCAATTTAACCAGGAGCCCATTGAAACGGTCCGCGAGATTGAACTTATATTTGATTCCGTTATCACGGCAGAAGACGTCGCACCTGATCCGAGTTTCAAGGGTAATATTCAAATATCCTCCAAGGAGAATATTCTTTCAGCTCGAATCCTTGGCAAAAACGTGCAATCTTTTCCAATGAAGTTCTCACGCAAAGTAGGACTCAACTTAAAACAACTTCGCCTGGTTGAAGTTTATTAGGGCCTCTACCATCTTTGGGGTTTATGGAAAAATAAGCATTCTAAATTTGAACCCACGTTCACTCGTCAACGTACCCTATGAAATCCATCTTCCCCCCCGTTGGACGGCCATCCTTCCCCGGCAGGCGTTGATAACGGTCAAATGACAGATCAACACGATGTCGGCCGGAACTGGGTTCCACCGGCAACTTGATATCGAAGCCACCCACTCCAAGCTCCCGCTTTGCAATAAGCTCTCCGTCAATTTTTATATTGAGCATGGTTTTGAAGTTAGCGTTGTTGATTTGCGGTACTGTGCCTTTTATGACAAAGTGCCGGGACTTTGCGTTTGGCGCCAGCACGAAGAACGCTTGCTCGGAAATCCAGCCATCCTCGTAAATTCCAGAATACTCCAGATTACGATTGCCCAAATCTGTTGGGAATGCTGCGACAAAGGCAGGGGGAGTCAATTTTAAATAATCCTCTTGGCTTACGAGGGAAATATCTCTCGCAAAAGCCGTCAAGTGACGAGTGTCTTGAGAAATACTGGTCCCATAAAGCCTCATCAGGCCCGTTACATTGTTTTGAAACTGCAGACCATCGCGCCCCATGTCTAGCGAAAGGTAAGGTATCCCGCCGGACAATGCGGGCTGGAGCGGCGCGCTAAAAACCCTGCCGCTTCCCCGCCCTATAAACTGAAGTGGGTTTGCCGAATCACCGTAAATAATCGGTAGTGGCAAGGCGCTGTCAAAATTCTTCATGACCGTCGCTGTGGCTTCCATAACCATTCTCGCCCCTGGTGTCGGATTAATATCCATCAGCAATATATAACGACCCATGCCGGACATGGTGTTGCCCGGAAACATCGGGTCGTTCTCAAGCTGATAAAATGCGGTATTTCTCCTGTCTCCCTGCTCCACACCTGGCAGAAAATAGTAGTGAATACCCAAATCGGAATGTATGAACACAAGGCGGTTGTGTACCTTGTCCATGGGCACAGCCGAGTAATATTTTTTTGGATTATTCTGACTAGCGTATGTATTAAACGGGGCATATTTATTATTCTCACTCAATAACCATCTACGGCCTATCTCTTCAGCAGTCAGGTTTTTATCTTTTCGAAACCAATTGGATGCGCCTCCCACCCTGATATGTTCTTTTGCAGTAGTAGGCTGAATACCCGTGATATTCTGAAAAAATTGTTTGCTCGGAAAGATAACGCTAACACCCGTCGTATAAAGTGCCTGATGTTTTGCAATAACAAGATGGGACGTATCAGATATAAACCCGGCCGGCGAGGATTTTTTTACAGAATGGAACAATTCGGCAAATTGCCGATCTATTTCTTTAGCCGAGAAATGAGGAATCTCATTCAGGCTTCCCAGGAATTCACCGGTGCTTTTTTTAACATAATCTAGTTGTGACCACACGCCGAGTAACAGTGTCCCTACGACCACTCCTTCAATCCACCGTTTCCAGATAGGCCATGCAAGTCCAACCAGCCGTACCGCCACAACCGCCGCCAGGAATGGCTGAATAAACATTGCCAACTTGAACAAGCCAAAGTCAATGTTTCCGACAAATAGCCTGACCCCTAGAAAAAACATGACTAAGGCAATGATGGCGGGCGCGGAAGCTTTAGCCACTTCACTTGGTAACTTCCAGAGAAACCATAAGGTCAATATCGATCCTAAGACGATCGCACCGGAAAGCCAAGGCTCACCAATGGCACCTCCACCCAAGGGAATAATGCCCCACAGCAAAGGGATACCGCTGGGCACCAGCATGTAGGGAAACGTCACGGTGGATGGATCAAACACATTGCCCATTATCGATGCTTGAGCAAGTAAGAAGGTCAGTGCTTCTTTGATGGTGCCATGCAATATCACCAGCAGTAAAATTCCGACAATACCGGCTGCAACCAACAATTTCAGGCCAGCTTTTTTGTCATGCCATGCCCGGATGCAAACATAAATTAACCATCCCATGGCCAAAAAAGGAAGAGCTTCAGGGTACCAGACAAAGATCCCGGCAATAGCCAGCAACGCTGGCATACTGGCTGTAACCAGTCGCATCGGATTAAGGCTAAGCGGGACCCGCAGCAATAGAGAGACCGATGGGACGAGCAACGCAAGACCGCCGACCTGGCCGATCAACTGATACAACGAACCGAGCGATGATAACGGAGAAATTGCCATCAAGGACATGGCAATCAAGGGCGCTTGGCGGTTGCGCGTCACTCCAGTTACCATCCCGCCCACGGCACTGATCAATGCCAAATTCAATCCCATAATTACTGGCATGAATATCTGGTGCGCATTGAGCCCAGTGACCCCCCATACAAAGGCCAACATCAGCTCGCTGCCGGGGCGTACTTTTGCGGAGACATACAAAAACCAGTAGGCTAGCGAGTAGTCACGCCCCTGATATAACGCTTCCAGATCCGGCGCCTCAAAGAACCCATGCCGGAGAAAGCGGGCCGCCCCCAAGCAATAGTTAGCCATGTCATCATTGGCATAGCTGCCCCAATTGAAGCCATATTTCAGCATCGGCCAAGCGACAAAAATCAGCGCGGCGATGACAATGACAAAGAACCCTATGAGCCGTTTAAGAGGAAATACCGGTCGTTTGAAAAGCAGGATGAGCACCGACAAGACGGCAAGCGCGGATAACAGATAAACCGCAAACTCCTCGACCGGCAAGCCGGTACGGCTCAAGAAAAAGATCGGAAGAATCACGACCGCAATGCCTATTGACGGTGATAGCAGGATGCCTTGCAGGATGCGCTGGCGGGTAGAAAAGAGGGTCACGGTGGCAAAACCGACCAAACCCCAGTAGGCAAAAATGACAACGGTTAACAATAGTGCATTCATGTTTTTTCACGTGAAAAGGATTCGTACTTCTCGCCGATTAATCTTAGGAAGCTCTGAATAATTCCATCCATGGAATTTTCAGAGACGAAAAGCAAAAATATTGATTTTTGCTTTTCTCCATTTTTCAATCACTTGCGTGATTGAAAAATGGCGGCATATCCATGTGCCGCAAGGAACCTCTGACACATCAGAGGTTCCCTTATTTAGTTGTTTTAGTTTGAAGCACGCCAAGTACAAATGTAGACTGCGCGGTTATCTGGCCACTTGCATCCCAATTAATGCTATTATTATGAAGTACGCCCTCCTTGTACTCTGCCTCGGCTTTCTTGATCCCGTTTTCGTAATAGGCGATGGTCTTGCCATCCAGCATTCCCGCCCGGTACTGTGCCTCACTCATCTTCGTACCGCTTTCGTAGTACATCACAGCGTGGCCGTCCAGAAGACCGTTTTTGGTCTGCGCCTCTGTCTTGATCTTCCCCGATGAGTAATAGGAGCGTCCAATTTCCTTTTGCCAGCACCCAGAACCCATCAACAGCAAAACAGATAACCCAAAGACAGCTAAGGATTTTCTTATCATCGCTCACCTCCAATTCGAGTTTTGATACGGTAGGCCATATCCACCGCGACATGCCTTGCCAAAAACGGCATCACCGCCTTGCGGATTTCTTTCCTGCTCGGCACGCGCCCGTGAATCCGTTCCCGGATGCGGTCCATTTCCTGAAAACCCACCTCGTTAATTATCGAAAAGGTTTTCTGTTGGGCATGGACACGGAAAGCACTGAGGAAGCACGGGATGTGGGAAAATCGTGCACCGGCATTGCGAAAACGAACTAGCAAGTCCCAATCCATCGCGAAGCGGAAGGATTCGTCTACCTTTGCGCCTGCTTTTTCCCATAGGGAACGCCGCCAGAACAAGGTTTCCTGCGGCACATAATCCGCCCACGATAAAACCTCACTATCATGGCCCGGCAATATCCATCGGCCGATTTGCATGTCGTCTTCGTTGATGAGCAAACGATTGCCATAGACTACATCCACATCAGGGTGGCGTGCGAAATAATCGGCCACACGCGCCAATGTACCGGGCAGCAAGACATCATCCGAGTTCAGCCACGCCATGATTTCGCCGGTGGTGCGCGCGAAACCGAGGTTGAGGCCCTGGGACTGACCGCTATCGCGGTTCGAATCCCACCCTGCCAGGCGGTCATCATATTTCTTTAACACCGAAACGGTATCGTCCGAAGAGCCTCCATCCTGAACCACATATTCGATATTTGGATAGCCCTGGTCCAGGACGCTACGCATCGTGCGCTCGATGAAATGCCCCTGATTATAGGATGGAGTAATCAAAGAGAACACCGGAAGTTGTGGGTTTAGCGTGACGCAGACGTAAGGCGATATAGGGCGGAGAGGAATGGGGGGGTGCTGGTTGAGATTGCCGAGTCGGGGGGCAAAGATCTTAAAGACCCTCCTGGTGATTCTTCCAAAAGACTCCCTCGGGCTGAGGATAAAGTGGGCCACCCTATAGCTGCGTACGGCACGGGATAACATTCGGATTACTTCTTCTTTATCCCAGAGGGCTACCTTTGACTCGGCGAGGGCGGCTTGCGTGTCGGCGAGGGCTCTATCCTTCTGTGCGAGGGCGGCTTGCGTGTCAACGAGAACCCTATCCTTCTGTGCGAGGGCGGTCTGCGCATCGGTGAGGGCCAAAGCCTGATGCTGAATAACGGCTTCTTTCTCTTCCAGCATCGGAAGGAATGGTCTATTTTCCTTGAGATAGTTTGCAGCCGATAACCAATCTATACCGTATTTTTGCGCATAGCCTTCAACAGCTTTGCCGGCAGATTTAGGAAAGAAAGCAATAACATCATTAATAACCATGAGTTCATGCTGCTCATTCAATTCGCGCAAAGCGGTGACAATTTTATTAAACGATGGCCACTGTGCAATCTCATGGGGTTTCGGGGGTGGAGCAAGAAAGAGGCGAGCGTCATCAATCAGGACCACTGACGTATCGCCCAGCCTGTTGATGGCGCGAATTTCATCCAATAATGGACACTGGCTTTGGTCGCCTGCAGTATTCTCCGCCACACACCAGTGTGCGTCGAGCCAGAACAAGGTGGGTGTGTCGTCTAATGTTGGCTGAAGCCTGGCAAGCACTTCAGGAGAATTACCAAGAAGCACTTCTACTTTGCTTTCATTCTTGAAACGAGCAACCGCCTCCTTCCAAAGTGGCTCTGAAAACTCCACTGTGATTAATCGATCAAAGAGAGGGGCCATGTCGGCGACAGTATTGCCTTTGAAAGTTCCGGTTTCGACAAAAACCGACAAGGGCAACGCCGCTTTTAGCATTTCGACCAAGCGAACATCCAGCGAAAAGGTCACAGCACCCACGACAAGACCTTTCGTCCCGCAGAAGGCAGACGGGTAAGAATTGCCGCACTATTCAAAAGCTTCTTCACTTCTATTCCTCAAGTCCGACAGACTGTTCGGCAACCTCTAGCCGGCTTGCACCAATTTTTGCAAAGAGAGTTCTAGCACCATGCGGCTCCGCGAATCCTCCTTCAAACTTGAAGCTGATACGGTTTTCGGAGTGCTTATCAAGGTGCATCATCAGTGTCTGCGTACCCGGGCTCAGGTCGTTTATCTGCTGGCAGCCGTTAATATCGATAAACAGTCGAAGTAGCGAGGAGTTGCCAGAAGGCTGGCCAGGCACTATAAATTCCATGAACAAAATTGATCGATGGTTAGTCGGGATACGAAACCAGACATCTCGCATCAACCACCCATCGCTGTAAAGTCCATCTATCCCATTCAAACAACCCTGATCGATCTCGGTTAACGGCCAATATCTGAACAACCTAGTATCTTCAGGCTTGGCTATTACTTCGCCGAAGACCTGTCGCTGGGCATCGGCCAAGAACTCAATCATCTTTTCTTCGGCCTTCTCCCAATGGGACCAAAAGACATGATATTTAGCAGCGGGCAGATCACTTAGCTTCACTTTATCGTCGAGTTCACAATACGATGGGGGTCTTTGGTTAACCTTGTAAGAAACAACAGGGCCATTAAATTTGTTGGAATCAACCCAGTGATATAAATTATGGAAGTATTCATAGGCATAGGCGCCATAAACAACCTGCTCAGCCGCCAGATAGCCTTCTTGCAATATATTCGTTGGGTTATAGCACTTAGAGAATTCATACGACACTTTTTTGTTATGGACATATTGCTGTTGGTCCATAATCTGCAGCGGGATATTTTTACCCAAGAATGATTCTGATCCCGACCGCCAGGTTTTTTCCGGTATATCATGCCAATCGCAGTAGAACCAATACGGCTTTTCCCCATAAAAGAAATCGGCCTTACAAAGCGGTGACACAATTAAGTAATCAGTGTCTGCAATCCAAAACCAATCAGTCTCCACATATCGGTGAGCGATCAACTTTAAATACATTTGGTTTTTAAAGTCATTTGCCACTAGCTCAGGCACATCGTCCTTGAACAGAAGAATCAAATTTTTTGGGAGTGTAATGTCACGCAATAGATACTCATGTTTTTTCCAGACCCACAGATAAAGTTTTCCAGCCGATTTGAAGAAAAGATTATAGGAGCTTAAAAAGTGCCGCAGCAATCGAATATCCTTATCGCCGCAAACCATGTACACATCCATTGGATCGTTATCGAGCATATTCTTGCCATAGCGTAATTCTTAACCGCTTTGGAGGTGATGTAAAAGCCTGGAATATAAGCCACATGGCGGCAATATTCGTCATAAGGAATCAGGTGCGGCAATCGAACATGCAAAAGGCAATCCCATCATCCCGGTAAAGGGCGCCTTTTCCGCCTGGTAATCCCATGTAATATTAATCGGACCGATAGACTGCGTTTGATCATAACAAATTTCTGCGCCCTCCCCCTGCCCCGGCATTCCGACACTAAAATGTATGGAATACCCACCAGCCTCCAGATTAAAAGTTATTTCAAAATCACATACTAGGTGGCCCAAAGATCTCAGCTTTATTTCTGGAGCATTCGCTTGGTATGTTCCCATACAAGTTATCAACTGGTCATGCTTATTTTTTATTCCCAATGCCACATGTACCGGAAGGTTCGCCTTAAGGATAAGCATTACGCGAAAAATAAGCTTTTCTCCAATCCTGCAGTTTAAAGTGGGTTGATTTTCGGAGTTAACAACCTTGACCGCGATAATCTTTGCCGCACTCACCGGAGTGGAATAATCACTAGCGACCCATTGTGCATTTTCTATGAATGCATCCACAGCAACTTGATTACTCACGATGAGGCCCTGCTTATCAAGACTTGGATTGGCCTCCGCGGAAAGGTCACAGCCGACTTTACCGGATTGTCCATGCCGATAATAAAGTTTCAACACATGATCGGTATCGCCGACATAAATCGACTGTCCTGAATTCAAGTAAATCGCACGGGTACATAGATCGCGTACCGTGCCCATGTCGTGCGACACGAACAGCAAGGTCATGCCACTATCCTTAAGATCACGGATATGTCTGAAGCATTTCTGCTGGAAAAAAAAATCTCCCACACTGAGCGCCTCATCTACAATTAGAATATCAGGCTCCAGCGCAACCTGCACGGCAAACGCCAGCCGCATCAGCATTCCACTGGAGTAAGTCTTGACGGGTCTGTCCAGCACATCGCCAATGTCGGCGAAGCTTACAATATCGTCGAAGCGGCGTTGCACTTCGGCACGGGTAAGCCCCAGCAACAAACCGTTCAGGAATACGTTTTCACGGCCAGTGTATTCGGGGTTGAAGCCGCTGCCAAGTTCCAGCAGGGCGGCGACTCGGCCTTTGACTTCAACGTGTCCGGTGGTCGGCGTAAGCGTGCCGGTGATGATCTCCAGCAGGGTGCTTTTGCCGCTGCCGTTGCGTCCGATGATGGCGACGGATTCGCCGCGCTTGACTTCGAAGTTGATGTCCCGCAAGGCCCAGACTTCGCTTACGCCTTTGCTGTTGGAGGGCATAAGCGCATGGCGCAGACGGGCCCGCTGGTTCTCATAAACGTGGTAGCACTTGCTGACGTTGTGAACCGAGATGGCGATGTCGTTCATGATTTTTGCAGAGTCATCCATGAACGCACCCATACCGAGTAGGGCCAGGTCAGCCACCATTTAGCGGGCACGCTGCCGTGGTGCCTGCGCACAACGGACATGGCTTCCTGGTGGTGACGTTTTCTCTGGGTTTTGGTCTTAGTCTGGTCGTGGTCGCGATTGAGTGCGATTTCCTTTTCGACATAGCCCAGGAGACCGAAGCCGCGGAACAGCCGCCACCAAAGATCGTAATCCAAGGCCATGCGCAGGGTTTCATCCAAGCCGCCGACGGCGTCCCATGCCTTGCGCCGTATGAGCGTGGCGGGTTGTGAAATGATGCAGCGGGTAGCAAGCCGTTTTTCGCTGAAAGCCTGTACCCAGACCCTTGATGTCCGCTTGAGTTGGGCATTCACATTCCAGACCTTGCCATAGGCTGCCGGCCACTCGGGGTGTTGTTCAAGCTCGTCAATCAAGGCCTGCAGGCCGCCGGGTAAATAAAGATCATCACTGTTCAGCCAGGCGACATAGGGTGCGCTGCCTTTGGCGACGCACTCATTGATTGCAGCGGCTTGTCCGTTGTCGGGGTGGCTACGCCAGCCGGTCAGGCGGGATTCCCACTGTTTGATAACTGACAGGGTGTTGTCGGTGGAGCCGCCGTCGGCAATAAAGACTTCTACGGGTATGTCCTGGCCGAAGATGGATTGGAGGGCGTCGCCAAGGAATCGCCCTTGATTAAACGAGGGAACGGCAATGGTCACCAGCGGGTTCCGGTCGCTCATACGAGATCCGCAAAGCTTGAGCGCAGCCGCCGGAAGATGAACAGAGACGCGGCACTGAAGGCCGTGGCCAGCACCAGATAGACAGCCAGACCTTTCAGGTTGGGAGGGATGCCGATGAACATCACTTGTCTGAGTTGCTCAACGATAAAGGTAAGCGGGTTGGCCATGAGCATATGCTGTAATATCCCCGGCGCGGCATCAATACTGAAAAAGATGGGGGTCAAAAACAGCAAGGCGTGGGCAACCATACCCGTGAGTTGGTCAATATCCCGCACAATCACACCCAGGGCCGCCAACAGCCAGCCTACCCCCAGCAAGACCGGAAAGAAGACGCCCAGAATAACAGGGAAATAAAGCAGCGTGAGCTTGGGGACGCCGAAGATCAACGTGTAGCCGACAAGCCAAACCGCGATGCTGATCAGGGCGTGCGCCATGGCCACTATACCCATTACAAGGGGCAGTATTTCCAGCGGAAACACCACCTTTTTGACGAAATTCGGGTTAGCGGTAACGAGCGTTGGGGCTCTTTTCAGACACTCGGCAAAGACATTAAAAACGATCAGGCCGGCAAACAGCATGAAGGCGTAATCTTTCGTGTCGCCGGAAAAGCCCCAGCGCATCTTGAGGATCACTCCGAAGACGAGCGTATAGACGGCCAGCAAAAACAGCGGCTGAACAAAAGACCAGAGCACCCCGCCAAACGAACCCCGATAGCGGCCGGTGAACTCACGCTTGACGAGTTCGAATACCAGGCTGCGGTGACGCCACAGAGCGAATAAGGCTACAGACTGGGTCTTAAAACCTCTTTGCGTCATGAATAGATTCAGGCTGACTGTTGCATCTGCTCCATTCTAACACCCCAAGGAGGGGTCTCCTATACCCGCGAGGCGGTTTGCCATACTTACGAAAGGCTGAAAAGCCCTCCTGGGCTATGCCTCTGCGCTGCGCTACCTGCTACGCTTGGGTCTCGGGATATCGGCTGGGTGGGTGTCCGGAATTTCATGCCACAAGGGTTATTTCCTGGCGCTGACCGCCCGACTCAACAATCAATGTGCCGCGGTCCTTGGTCAGTTGCTCATTTGCGTTCAGCAACTCGATGCCGTAGACGGTACCGTCCGGGGCAATGTCAATGTTCATATCGTCGCTGATCTTGATCGTCGTCACCTGGCCTGTTTTCTCATGGAACCGTATGTATGCAACGTTATACTTCGGGTCATAACTGAGTTTCATAACAGCCTCCGCTCATTAAAAGAATTTTACGATTATTGTGATCACCAGCCAACCATCTTCTTCAACGGCATACGTCTCAACCTGTTTTGTTGAGTATCGTCTGTTATTCCACTCGCCGTCGAATGGAAAGTTACAGCGGAACCCTGTCCTGCCATGTTTGGCGGCGAAACGTTCTCCGCGCTGGATTGTTGCAATAACCTCTTCTTCCGTCGCCCCTCGCTCTTGCAATCGCTCCTGGGCATGTGGATGCAGTGTGACTTTCATGAGAGAATCTTAGCCTCCGGTGTCGGCCTCTCAGATCTACCTCTTCCCGTAGTTTGGAGTATACCAGATACCATGTTTTTGCGGCATCATGCCGACTGGTTTTTGCATCTGAGCCATTTTTAGCACCCTCAAGGGGTGACTCCTATACCAGCGTGTGCGATGCTACGAACATTTGGGCTTCAGAGTTTCGACAGGAAAGGCAAATGAAGGTCGCTATCGTTCATGACTGGTTGACTGTTTATGCGGGGGCCGAGCGGGTACTTGAGCAGATTTTGCAGCTTTACCCGGACGCCGATCTATTTAGTCTGGTTGATTTTCTTCCCGAGACACAGCGCGGCTTTATACGTGACAAGCCGGTGCACACTTCATTTATTCAGAAGCTGCCGTTGGCACGCGCCCATTACCGCAAATACCTGTGCTTAATGCCGCTTGCCATCGAGCAGTTTGATTTGGCGGGTTACGATCTGGTGATTTCCAGCAGCTATGCCGTGGCAAAAGGCGTTATAACCGGCCCCGATCAACTGCACATCAGTTATGTCCATTCGCCTATGCGTTATGCGTGGGACTTGCAGCATCAGTATTTGCGTGAGACCGGCCTGGACAAGGGTATTAGGGGTTGGCCAGCCAAGTGGTTGCTGCATAAAATGAGGCTCTGGGATGCGCGCACGGCTAACGGTGTGGATTATTTCATTGCCAACTCGAATTTTATAGCCAAGCGTATTTGGAAGGTATACCGGCGCGAGGCGAGTGTAATATATCCCCCGGTAGACACCACACGCTTTGCGCTGCATGAGCAAAAAGAAGATTTTTATCTTACCGCGTCGCGTCTGGTACCCTACAAGAAGATTGATCTTATAGTAGAGGCTTTTAACAAAATACCTGACAAGAAATTGGTTGTGGTAGGCGACGGGCCGGATTATAAAAAGATCCGCATAAAGGCGGGGCAAAATATATCTCTGCCGGGCTATCAAGGGCAAGATCATCTAAAACAATTTATGCAGCGCGCCAAGGCCTTCATCTTTGCCGCCGAGGAAGACTTTGGCATCACCCCTTTGGAGGCGCAAGCCTGTGGCACACCCGTAATCGCCTATGCCAAGGGGGGCGCGCTTGAGACGATACGTGGTCTGGATGATGAAAACCCCACCGGCGTATTTTTTAAGGAGCAGAATGCCGCAGCGATAGTCAATGCGATCGAAGAATTCGAGCAAGGACGTAGCCCGATTTCCGCCGAAAGGTGCAGAGAGAATGCCCTGCGTTTCGGGCAAGAGCGTTTTCGGCACGAGATCAAGACATTCATGGATAAAGCGTGGCAAGAGTTTCTGAACAGTAAATTGCAGAGGCACACCACCTCGTGACATCGCGCAGCTTATTGAAGGAAAATGCCGGGCTGTTGGAGTACGCCCTGCGCCTGCTCGACCCGTTGCTGGTGGCATTGGCTGGCGCAGTAGCTTTCTTCATCAGACATGGCGATTGGCAGTTCCCGGCCTATTACTTGGTGGCTTTTAGCGCCGCCTTTCTGCTGTGTTTTCTCGTTTTCCCATTTTTTAGAGTCTATCAAGCTCAACGCGGCGCGAGCCTGTGGGCTGAAGTCCAGGTGCTGTTCAGCGCCTGGCTCATGGTCATTGTGGGCCTGGTGATGATCATGTTCGCCACCCAGACCGGCACGGATTTTTCGCGCCTGTGGATGGGTCTATGGGCGAGCTTAGGTTTCGCGGCACTGGTCATTTTTAGAATCCTGTTGCGGCTGGGTCTCCGCCACATACGCCGCAAAGGCCTTAACCTCCGTTATATTGTAATTGTGGGTGCGGGTTCGCTGGGTCGAGAAGTCGCCCAGCGCATCCAGAACTCGCCCTGGACGGGCCTGCACATCACGGCATTTTATGACGATGACGCACAGTTGCATGGCCAGCATCTGGAAGGCATTGAGATAAGGGGGCCGATAAATCACCTGGCCGGCGACCTGGAGCGCGACGCCATAGACCAGGTGTGGATTGCGCTCCCCTTGCGCGCCGAGGAGCGTATGAAGACGCTGTTATATGAGCTGCGTCATGCCAATGTGCAGGTGCGCCTGGTGCCCAACATATACGGTTTCCAACTGCTGCACCACTCCATCACCGAGGTCGCCGGCTTTCCCGTTATCAATTTAATGGACAGCCCCCTGAGCGGTATCCATGCGGTCGTCAAGATGCTGGAAGACAAGGTTCTGGCAGTGTTGATTCTGTTACTGGCCAGTCCTCTCATGATCCTGATTGCGATCGGCGTTAAGCTCAGCTCACCCGGCCCGGTGCTGTTCAAGCAGAAGCGCGGCGGCCTGGAAAAAGACGAAATCTGGATTTGGAAGTTCCGCAGCATGAAGGTCCATGCCGAGCCGGAGGGCACGATAACGCAGGCCAAATCCAACGATCCGCGCATCACGCCGTTCGGAGCCTTGCTGCGGAATACCAGCCTCGACGAACTACCTCAGTTTTTTAATGTATTGATGGGTGAGATGTCTATCGTCGGACCGCGCCCGCACGCCATTGCGCATAACGATTTTTATAAAAACCGGATAGACCCTTACCTGCTCCGCCAGCTCGTCAAGCCCGGGATCACGGGCTGGGCGCAGATAAATGGGTTGCGCGGCGAGACGGACGATCTGGAAAAAATGGAAATGCGCGTGAAGTATGATTTGTATTACATCAACAATTGGTCGGTGTGGTTTGATTTAAGAATTATCTTTTTAAGCATTTTCAGTTTTTTTAAGCCACAAAATGCGCGCTGATTTTTCATGGCGTTGCCGTTGGACCATCGCCCCGTTATTATTGCTCATCACCGCAAGCGTGCTGATCGCGGGTTATCTGCAATTTTTGTCCTGGAAGGCCCCCGCTACTCCGCCGGACGCACTGCACTGGGGTGGCGCGCAGTTAAATCTGATTGAAGGCCAAGGCCGCAAAGGGCAGGACAAGCTCATCATAAATAATTCGTCGGACAGGGGTGTGGCCATAGCCACGGTCTCTCCGGTCACTATTGATGCTACTCATTATCCGGCTGTAATACTGGAAGTCCCTGATGCGCAGCCTGGCACACCTCTACTGTTTCTTTGGCGGCACGCGGACAAGCCCAGCGACCTTTTTACCCTGGAGATCCCCTGGCAAGACCGGCGGCTGCTTCCGCTACGTGTCGCAAACGATGCCGCCTGGCGCGGCAAAATCTCGGAATTAGGCCTGGTGCTTGCTTCCCCTATCACCCACCCCATCACCGTTGATCGCATCACACTCGTCCCCGCCAACCTCCGGCCGGGTTTATTTGATCTTGTGGCGGAATGGATAACTTTTGAGTCGTGGAGCGGCGGCTCAATCAATTTTCTGTACGGCGGACCGCCCCATCCCACCCTGCCCCTGTTGCCGGCCGTGGTGGCGCTCGTGCTCGCCGCCTTTGGGCTCTATCTCGGCCTCGCCGCACTGCGGCTGGTGGTGTTCACCCCCCCCGTGCTGATCGTATTTGTTTTAAGCGGCTGGCTGGTACTGGATACACGCTGGCAGTTTAATCTCCTGCAGCAACTGACGATCACCCTGGACGACTACGCGGGCAAGTCATGGGCGGAGCGGCGCAAGTCGGCCGAGGATGGCGATTTATTTTCATTTGCTCAACAGATAAAAGAACAACTGCCCGCCACTCCCGTCAGGATATTGTTTTTCTCCGACCTGGATTATTTGCAGGGGCGGGGGGCTTATCATCTCTATCCGCACAACGTCTACAAGAGCAGCGCATTGCCACCCCCGGACACATTTCGAGCCGGAGATTACGTTGCGCTCTATCAGAAAACCGCCGCCCGGTATGATCCTGCGTCTCAAACCTTGCAGTGGGGCGATCAATCGCTGCCCGTTGAAATCCTGCTGGGTAGTAAGGACCACACCCTGCTCAGAGTGCGATAGATGGAATTATTCGGGCTGAGTATAGGACTTTTATTACCCTGGGCACTGGGCGTAGTCTGGCTAAGGCTTTTGTGGCGCGCCGCCGATACCACGGCCTGGCCCGTTTGGCTCGGCTATGGCTACGTGCTGGGTGCGCTGGTCACGACACTGGTCATGCGCCTGCTGGATCTACTCGGCATCCCCTTCAGTTTCGTTAGCATAAGCCTGCCTTTGCTCGGCATAACGATCATAGGAGCACTGTTATACATAAAAACACCGGCGCTCACCCACCCCCCCACCCTAGCCCTCCCCCACGAGGGGGAAGGGGAGATATTTGTAGCTCCCCAGGAAGGGGGAGAGCGCAGCGAGGGGGCCGAAATTCTGTCCAATTCATTACGCTGGCAACACGCCCTGTTCTTTTTTTTATTCGCTATCATCATTCTGCGCTTTGCCGGGTTAGGGCTGGAAATTATCTGGCGGCCCCTGTTTGCCTGGGATGCGTGGAACCAGTGGGCCACCAAGGCCAGGGTCTGGTATGAATGGGGGCGATTGGTTCCGTTTGTCCCCGCGGACATCTGGCTCTCTTCAGGCGCCACACAGGCATACACCGATTCCGCGCCACACTATCCCGCGACCGTACCCTTGTTGCAAGTATGGATGAGCTATGCCCTGGGACGCTGGGATGACTCCTTGATGAATCTACCCTGGTTACAATGCGGCATCGCGCTCGGTTTGGCATTTTATGGACAGGCAAGGCTATGGGGTGTTGCGCCTTTAGCCGCCATGATTTTTACCTATTTTTTGTTGTCGCTGCCGCTGCTCGACACGCATATCGCCCTGGCCGGTTATGCCGATCTGTTCATGGCCACGGTGTACGGACTGGCGGCCATGGCCTTTTTCCACTGGGCCCGAACCCGCGATCATCGGCAGGGGCTATTGGCCTTGTTGC
>CAYUAZ010000002.1:0-31692 GCA_964442865.1 uncultured Gammaproteobacteria bacterium | reverse complement strand
GTTAGGGGCTAGTGGCTAGGTTGGTTTTCCCTAGCCCCTAGTCCCTAGATCCTAGTCCCTGTAGTTAATCCCTAGTCCCTAGATCCTAGTCCCTGTAGTTGACTAGCCCCTGTTGTCAGAACGTCTTGAATAAGCAACCTGCCGACGATGATGGAGGAAGATGATCTTTTCTAGCCACTCCTGGTTCTGTTCGCTCAAAGGCTCAAACACCACCAGGCAGCGAAAGCCCTGCACGATGGGAGTAACGTCTTGCACCTTACCCAACACCACCACCGGGTGTGGATAATTGTGATGCAGATAGATCTCGATAGCGACCTGACTCGCCGCCGGCGGGCCCTGCTCCGACTCCCATTCTATGGCTTGAGCCCCCAGGCGCGCCGGGACCCCAGCCGGTATGTCATGGTAGTAGCCGGCGATCTCGCCGACCAAATCGAGTACCAGGTTAAGCTTGAAATCGAGATGGGCAAGTTCAGGCGAAACACCCGCGCGTTGGTCTGCGAACTCATCGAGCGTGGCGATGACGCGCAGCACCTCGGTATTGCGGTGCTCCCGCGAGGCGCTCTCAATGGCGCCGGGCGATGACTCCAGCACCTTCCAGCGCAAGGCAATGAGGTCCTGGTAGATCAGGCCGGAAAACGGATTCGTGGATGGGGTGTTCGACATGGGTGATGATACTACAGGGGCTGGGTGCTAGAGGCTAGAGGCGGGGGCTGGGGGTTAGGGGTTTGGATTTAGGTTTTCCCTAGCCCCTAATCCCTAGATCCTAGTCCCTGTAGTTAATCCCTAGCCCCTGTTGTTATCGTACGCCTGCTGCGCTCGCCGACCTATATTAATGCCCGCGAGTTCACCCTGGCAAGCCTGTTGTGCCCGCTCCAGCAGCGGCACGATACGCTGATTGATGGCGAAGGTCTGGGTCAACACGGGAATCAGCGCGGCATCGTCCAACGCGTAAAACGCATCGGCAAAAAGTTCCTCCAACAGGTCACCGCGTTTGCCCTCCAGTTCCGCCACTGTATCCCACTGCTGGGCCTCGGCCGCAGCGAGCATGGACTGATTCAACGCCATCAGCACGACCAGGCGCTGTGCCTGTGTGGCGTAGCGTGGTTCCGGCGCGAGGGCGGGGGCGGTCACGATGCGGCGCGCGCCTGCGGCTTGGTAGCGCTCATGTCGGCGATAGCATCCCAGGCGCTCTTGATCTCGGCCAGCAAGGCGGAGACCTCATCCAGCAACGGCACGGCGTTTTCATAATTGGCACGCAGCAGTTGCCGCTCCATATAGTCATACAAGTCGTCGAGGTTCTGGGCAATCTCCCCGGCCGATTTATCGAGGCTCATACGCAGGCCATCGAGGATCGCCACGGTGGCGCTGATCTGACCGGCCTTCTGCGCCAGATCACCGCGCATCATGTGGCCCTTGGCGCTGGCGATTTTGTCGAGCGCTCCCTCGAACAGCATCTGGACCAAGCGGTGCGGTGTGGCGTAAGCCACTCCACTGTGCGTTTTCACCTGGGCATATTCTTTTAGCAATCTATTCTGCATAGTATTCATGATCTCACGGGCTCCATCGTTCAAGTGTCATCAGCCGCTACTGCCTGGGTCCCGGCAGCCGCGCCAACTGTTGAGTAAGGAAATCGCTGCTGCTACGCAAGCGGCTCACCAGGACATCCAGCGAACCAAACTGTTCGCGGAGACGTTTCTCGGTGTTCACAAGCCGCCTGCCCAACACCTCGCGCTGAGCAGCAATGTCCTTGACGCTCTTGTTCAGACCGTCGGTGCGGCTGGTGATCGGGCCATTGCTCGCCAATAAGTTATCGGCCAGTTTATCCAATTGTTTAGCGTAACCTTCCGAATAGGCGACCGTGCCTCGCGCACCGGTGGCGCCGCCATTGATGAGCAGTTTGAGGCCGTCGGCATCACCGGCGCCGCTGAGGACTTGTCCGCTGCCGGTCGCCGCCAGGCCGCCGATGGTGCCGCTCACATCAACACCTGCGGTGTAGACCGGGGTACCCAGTAGATTGGCAAGCCCGTTGCCCACCACGTTTACCGATGAGGCCGAGCCATAACGGTTCGAGGTGAGGGTGATATTGCCGCCACTCACCGTCGCGGTGATCGCTACCCCCGCCGCAGACAGCGCGCTCGCACCGTTGATCTTGGACTGCACCTCGGCCGCCAACGCCGCCGCGCTGGCATAAATGGCCGCGCCCAGCGTCACGGTCGCGCTCACACCGTCTATGGTCACGGACAGGGTATCGTTCAAGCCTGAGGTAATGGTCAAACCGGGGGCGCCGGAACCTACCGATTTACCTTGCGTGGCCAGCGTGGTCACGTTCACCGCGTAAGAGCCCGGCTTGGTAGTGGCCGCTGCGCTGACCAGGCTGATCAGGCTGTCGGTGGGTTTGGCCACCGCAGCGAACAGTGATGCGATGTCACTAAAATTGGTGTTGATCGCCGCATCCAGCTTGGCCCCGTCCAGGGCCAGGCTACCGTTCTTCTGAAAGCTCACGCCGATCTGTGACAACAGATTGAAGTTGCCGCTGGAAGATTGCAGCGCGCTGGTCAGCACACCGCGCACCTGCCGTTGGATGGACAGGGCGGAGGCGTCGCCTTGCAGGATGCTGCCTTTCTTGGTGACGGCGTTAAAGGCGGTCAAATCGCCGACCGTCTTGTTAAGGTCGTTATAGGCCTTGACGAAATTTTCCACCGCGGTCTTCACCGAGGCCGTGTCGCGCGCCACGGTGAGCGCCGTGCCGGTGCCCGGCGTGGTGCTCTTTTTAAGCAGGTTCAGCGTCACGCCCTGCACCACATCAGTGATGGTATTGGACGGCTTTTTGATACCGCTAATGCCGTCCACGGTGAGATTGGCATCCAGCGCCGCCACCGTCTGGGTCAGGTTCTTGCCAACGCCGACACCGAGGGTGGGATCGTAGGCCAGTTGCGACAACCCACTGGTATCGGTATGCGTCGTGTCGGCGTCCGCCACAGTGAGCTTGACGCTGTTGGCCGCGCCGGTGTCCTTGGAAGTGAGCACCAGCTTGTTGGGGGTCACGCCGCCGTCGTTGACGATACTCGCGCTCACACCGATGTTGGCGGCATTGATCGCGTCGCGGATGCCGCTCAAGGTGTTTTGGCCCGCGCCGATGGTCACCGTCTGCGCCGCCTTGGCGCTGTTGAGCGTAAAGGTGTTGGGGCCACTCTCGTAGGCGCCATACTGAAAGGTCAAGGTGCCGGTACCCACCACATCGGTAGCATTGGCAAAACCGCCGGAGCGTACCTTATGCGCCTGGGCCAGGTCCACTCCCTCGATCGAGTAGCTGCCAGGTACAGCGATAGTGGTTGCCGAGGCAGTGTAAATTGCGGCGTCGGCGGGAGTCGCCTTGATGGTTTGAAACTTTGCGATCTCGCTCAAACCGCGCTGCGCGGTCTGAAAACTGGAAAGCGCGCTCTTCAGCGTCCCGTAAGCGGTGATCTTGGCCTGGAATCCGGCCTCTTTGTTATCCAGCCCCGCCAGCGGCTGACTTTCGACCGCTATAAGCTGCTTGACGATGTTGTTGACATCGAGTCCAGAGCCTATACCGGGTACGCTGATAGCCATAACGTGAACACCTTGCGCTTACAACTTGACTGCTTTAGCCTGCATTACGGTGTAACAAGGCAATTTTGATGCCATCCGAGAAAGGCGTGAGGGGTGAGGGGCTGGGCTGTTTTTCCCTAGTCTCTAGCCCCTAGATCGTAGGGTGGGCACGTTTTATGTGCCCACGTGGATTCCTCAAGCCTGAGCCTTCAACAACAACCCCTGCGTCCGCTCCAGGCTGTGCGCCAGGGCCAGCACCTCTTCCGAGGGGATCTGACGTATGACTTCCTTGGTCTCCGAATCTATCACCCGAATTATGGTACGGTCGGTGGCTTCATCTACTGTGAACTGCAAATCGCGCCGCAGATTCTGCACATAGCTATTGATCGCCTGCACCGCCTGAGTCAACTCCGCCTGCTGGGCCTGCGGGTTATTGGCGGCACCCGGCACGGTTTGACCCTGGCCAGGCAAATTTTGCCGGTAGGCGCTCGCCGGATTGACGCTAGTCGTCGGCGCCGTGGTGCGAACCAGTGCTGCGCTACTAAGATTAGTGGGCATAATACCTACCTCTGTTTGTTACGACTCGTAAAAGGCGTCCGGGACGCAATCGCCCCGGACGCTTACACGACTACTTGGACATCACTACCTCGTGCTTACCGGAGCAAGCTGAGCACGTTCTGCGGCAGACTATTGGCCTGCGACAGAATCGCCACACCGGCCTGCTGCAGGATCTGACCGCGGGTCAGCGCGGCAGTCTCGGCGGCGAAGTCGGCATCCTGAATGCGGCTACGTGCAGCACTCAGATTCTCGGAGGTGGTGCTCAGGTTGGCGATGGTCGAACTGAAACGGTTCTGTATCGCACCGAGGCCGGCCCGGATGCTCGATACCTGGCTCAACGCACCGTCCAGCACCGAGATGGCGGCGTTGGCGCCGCTCACCGTGGAGATGTTCGCCGCGCCCAACTGGCTCAGCGCAGTGGAGGCACTGCCCAAACCGGCCGCCGCTAATTGCGAACCGCCCAAGGTGAAGTTGCTCGCGGAACTCAGGGTCAGCGTACCGCCGTTGACCACTGCGGTAGTACCCACGGCATCGGTGCCCGTTGTCTCCGCACCGATGGCGGTAGTAGCAGCGTCGGCAACGGTCTCGGTCACGGCGATGGTTTCATCACCATAAACAGCCTGCGTCAGCGTCACGGTGCCGGCAGCGCCTGAAGCCGCTACGGTGGTGTTGCCCAGCGTCCTCTGACCATTAATAGCGGTGCGCACGGCGGTGGCCACGGCGTTAGTCGTGTCGCCAAGAGTTACCGTCACCTTGACGTTGCTGCCCGACACGGTACCGGCGGCATTTTGAAACTCATAAACAATGCTATCAATGGTTATGGTTTCACCCAGCACGATTTCGCTGGCGTTAGTCGTACCTGCGGCAACCACACTGCTGCTGACATTCAACGTAAGGTCTCGGGTGCTGTTGCCAGTCGGATTAGCGCCCGTTGAGGCGTCCAGACCCGTTGCATTGAAGATATCCGTAACGATCTGCGTGGTTGCAGCATTGCCGGCCGAGAGCGTGATATCACGGCCATCCGCAGCGGTCAGCGTGAGCTTACCGGTTGATTGGTCGGCCGCAGCACTGACCCCCGTCTGGTTGGTCACGGCATTAATGGCCGTAACGGCGTTGTTGGCTTGTGTCACGGCGGAAGCCGCCTTGGCGACGGAGCCGACCGCTATGCCGTTAATCACCAAATCACCGTTGGCCAACGCTTTGCCTGCCACCGGCCCAGCCAGCGTGGCCTGACTCGAGACAGAATTAGTGGCCGTCGCACTCACACCGGTCTGGTTAGCTATGCTGTTGATAGCCGTCGCCTTGGCGGTGGCGCTGCCGGCGTTCACACCGGCGGCGCTGGTCGCCACGGAGGCCGCGACCTTGACGCCGTTGATGGTGAAGTTGGCGCCATCGAAGGCTGCGGTGGTAACCGCCGTCGCGCCGGAGGTCTGAAAGGCGCCGAGCAGGTTGGTGGAAGCACCCGCAATACCGAACGAAATGGTCTGGTTGGCGTTCGCACCGACCTGGAACTGCGCCGAGGAGAAGCTGCCGTCCAGTACGTTTTGGCCGTTAAACTGCGTGGTCTGAGCGATACGTCCGATTTCCGCCAACAGTTGCTGTGCTTCGGCGTTCAACGCCGCGCGGTCAGAAGCCGAATTGGTGGAGTTGGCCGACTGAATCGCCAGTTCGCGGATACGCTGTAAGTTGTTGGCGGTTTCACCCAAGGCGCCTTCAGCGGTTTGCGCCAGTGAAATACCGTCGTTGGCATTACGCACCGCCTGATTCAAGCCGCGAATCTGGGTGGTAAACCGGTCGGAAATGGCCAACCCTGCGGCGTCGTCCTTGGCGCTGTTGATGCGTAAGCCCGAGGATAGACGTTGCAGGGATGTAGCCAACTGTGTTTGTGACGTATTGAGGTTACGCTGTGAATTCAGCGACTCAATATTAGTATTAATAATTTGAGGCATTTGAGTTTCTCCTGTTTAGGCTTAGCGCAGTGTCTGGGGTTGGGCTGTATAGCCGGTTGTCCCGCCTACAAACTAAGTTAAGTTAATAAAAGCGTCTTTAATGTTCGGCTAGGCCGAGCTTTTTCACGTTATAAATAACGTTTCCGAGAAGGATATCGGGTGGGGGGAGGGAAACTTTAGCCCGTGGGTGCCGCTTTGTTGGCATTCGGACTGGCACGCTTTATGCTCGGTCTATTAGAGAGGCTGTGTAAGAGGGTATTTTTATGTATACAGAACAAAAAGATACATTTATTGTGGAAAGCGTGCGGGAAGACGGACGCCCGTTCCGCCCCAGCGATTGGGCAGAACGCATCTCATCCCAATTGGCCAGCTACGGCCGCGACCACCGCCTGCACTACTCCGATCACGTCCACCCGTGTCTGATCCAGGGCGTCAATTGTCTGGTGGTAATGAAGTCGCTACGAGAGGAAAACCCGAACGCCTACCAGTTCATCCTCAAGTTCGCCGCAGATAACCAGTTGCGCGTCCAGGACGACCGCCGCAGCCAGCCCAGAGGAGTCCCCGCCGAGCGGCGCGGAACCGTGACGGCCTAGGCAACAAAAATCGTCAGGCAATGCTACGCACAACCTGACCTATTGATCCGGCCAGATGAAGTTTGCAGTGAGTTCCCCCCTTTGGAAAAGGGGGACGAGGGGGATTTGACCTGCGGCGTTATAAATCCCCCTCAATCCCCCTTTTTCAAAGTGGGAGGTCGAGCTGAGCGACTCCTTTCGCTATGCCGCTTCCAGTCCGATTACCAAACGCTTGCCCAACAAGGCGATTGCTTGTGCTATGCGCGGCAATTTCGATGGGTAGTGAGGGTCGAGCAGGCGTCTAACCTCCTTCTCATCGACACCAAGCCGCTTGGCAAGCTGCACGTTGGTAATCCGTGCCTCTTTCATCGCAACGTATAAAGCGGCTTTTGCCATTGTTTCCGCAGGCGGCGCCACGCTGTATTCGCCGCGTCGCGCTTTGCTCGGGGCAGGAAAATCCAGCTTTCCTTGCATATAGGCTGCAAACACCTCATCCAGCGCATCGGCAGCTTCAGTAAGTGCATCCGCCACATCTTCCCCTTGCGTAATAAGCTGGGGAAGATCCCGGCAGGTCACCACAAGACCACCTTCATCGGCAGGCGTCAACGTAACAGCGTATTCAAATCGTTCCATCACACACCTCATAGGTCTTTCGGCGTTATGCCAAGCTGGGAGCACATGGCATGAAAAGTTCCACGCTTGAGTTCATCTTTCGGGTTACGAACCACCGTGAAGACACTGCCGAAGTAAGGTGATCCGGCTTCGTTTCGCCACCTTGACTTTCGCCTTTGCACATTATAACATTGTTACAACATTTGGGGTGACACATGAAACTACAGATTCGCAACATCGGCAACTCACAAGGCATTATTCTCCCGCAATCGGTGCTCGCTCAAAGTGGCTTGCACGGTGAGATTGAAGCAAAGGTCAAAGATAACACTATAGTCCTCAGCAAATCACGGCGCATAGCCCGCAAAGACTGGGCAGAAGAGTGCAAGGAAATTGCCGAAGCCGGGCAAGATAAGTTAGTCTGGCCGGAGTTTTCTAACGAGGCCGATGCCGAATGGACGTGGTAAGGCGCGGTGAAGTTCATCTCGCCGCGCTTGATCCCACTGTGGGCGCCGAAATCCGGAAAGCACGTCCCTGCTTGGTTATATCCCCGGATGAGATGAACCAGTGGCTGAGAACCGTCATCGTCGCACCGCTCACCAGCAAGGGAAACCCTGCGTCATTTCGGATTGCCGTGAAATTCCAAGGCAAACAGGGATTAATTCTGCTGGATCAGATCAGGGTTTTGGATAAGTCACGGTTGGTCAAAAAGTTGGGGATAATACGACAGCCGGTGCGGGCGAATGTGTTTACCGTGCTGCAAGAGATGTTTGTTGATTGAAGTAGGTGCGAATTCATTCGCACAAGGCCAAATTTGTCGGCCCTACAGACAAGCTGTATCCGCTACAAAAACCGTCAGGTAATGCTGCGCACAACCTGACCTACAAGTATCTACGTCTAAGCAACTTGGCTCGACATTTCGTTGACCCGTGCGTGGCGGGTCTCAAGCAATTGCAAGCGCCTTTCCAACTCTTGACTAATAAAACCCGTGCCTTGCACGACCCGCAGCATATCCAACGACTGCCGGCCGAGAAAGTACGTTGAGAGTCCGCGCGACAGCTCGCGTTGACCGATGACGGAGGCAACGATCCAGTCGCCCAGTTTATCCCCTGGATTCATCGCCGCAAAATCATCGGACAGCGCGAGGAAGGGCTCGTCAATCTGCGCAACGGTGTCGGCCTGAAAAAATCCGATGAGTTGGTTCAGCAGATTGACCGCCTGCTCGCGCTTACCCATTTCGATCATCACGCGCGTCAGGCTGAGCAGGCGCGGCAAGCTGGGATGCGCCTGGTTGAGCATGACCAGAATGCTGAAACAGGTCTGCAAGCAGGCATACCGGTAGTCAGGATCGGCCGCGCTGTTTTTTGCCAGGGCGAATAAATTAAGCGCTACGTGATACACCTCCCACTCCGGGACGTGGACGCAGGAATTCTGCCAGCCCGCGATTAAACCCCTGGCATAAGGCAGGTCCTTCAGGTAATCCTGCCAATGGCTTTCGTGCACGCCGGGCAAGGCGGCGAGGGGCAGGGTTGCGCGAATCAGCAGATTGCGCCCGGCCCAACAGTCCGCTGGACCGGCCTTGCAGGCAAACAGATTGGTCGCGAATATGTCCAGATCTTCCGCAGAAGTATAGGGCGCCAGCAGATTCAATCCGGGAATCAGCCTGTACAGGTCATAGCCCAGCTCCTTAAACAATGGGACCAGGCTTAGATCCGTGCCGCTATCGCCCTTGACTCCAAACATGACCAGCGGGGAGTTATCGGTGAAAAAGGCCTTGCTGCGGTTTAGGAGCCCGGCGCCCACATCGCCGGCTACATTCAATCTGACAAAGTGTATATCATTCAAGCCCAGCGCCGATCTTTCCTCATCCAGACCCAGTGTCGTTGGCTCCTTGGCAAAGATACGCAGATTACTTATGCAGTTGTGACGGCCGCTCTTCTGCAGCCACTGCCGGTCGGAATCCGACACGGCATAGGCCCACAACATGCCTTTATCGGTTATTTTCTTCGCCACAGGGATCGCGTACATTCCCATTTCAGGATTCACATCTACCACCCGCATGCCGGCTTGAATGTTATCACAGACAAACCGGTATTCGGGGTCATACCACCCGCTTTGCTCCCTCACTATATAGCTGTAAGGATCTTCCAGCGAACCGGGAACGGCGAGATCTACGCCGCCGTGTACGGGAACATACTCCTGTTGCGGCTGAACGCCGTTATTGAAAGTGTGGCTTTTGAATTTTTCATTCCATACCTCCATGTAGGCGGCTTCCATCTGCCGGGTGAATCTTGCGGGGTTGCAGAGTATGGATTCTTTGAGCCTTGCCGGGATAAGGCGGCGCAGTTCCTTTATTCTCTCGGGCCGGTTCGCCAAGGCAACGGCCTTGTCCACATAGTCTTCCCGGGTAAAGGCGGCCAGTTCCTCGACATTGATTCCGATGTTGTTAAGCACCGAGTAGGAAAGCCGTTCGTGATGGGCGTCACCCACCAGGGTGACTACCGGTACCCCCATCCATACCGCGTCCACCGTGGTTTGGCCGCCGGTCATCGGAAAGGGGTCAAGCGCAATATCTATATCATTGTAGTAGCGCAGGTGCGTAGCGGTGGGATGTTTGTCCCACGCGAATTTCAAGCGTTCGGCAGCGATGCCGTGCCTGGCGAATTCATTGAGAATATTCTCCCTGATACAGTCCAGCGCATAATTGGGATGGTTGAGAATCATTTTTGCGTAAGGAGTGCGTGTTAATATGGCAGCCCATACCCGGATAACATCGCGATTCAGTTTATAATTATTGATCAGCGAACCGAAGGTAACATATTGATTTCTTTCCAGGGGTATAACGCTGTCAATGTCCTCCTTATAGAGAGCGCCAAAAGAGATAATCGCCTCGGGTAGTCTTAAGGGCGTCTCGCTGCAATACTTGGCATTCAGGGGCCCATCCAGGTAAGTGTCAGAAATAGTGTAATTGACACACTCCATCCCGGACGAAAACGGATAACCTAGATAGGTAATTTGAATGGGGGCCGGCCGGTAGCACATCACAGCGATCCGGCTATCCCTCGTATACCCATTCATATCCAGCAGGATGTGAATTCCATCCTCATGTATACGCTGCGCCAGTTGGGCGTCGGTAAGCTCGCAAACATTGACGAACACATCCGCTTTTGACTTATATTTCTCGGTGATACTGTCTTCATTCTTGGTATTGGAATAACAATATACCTTGAACAGACTCCTGTCGTAATGGTCAACCAGCCCATGCATATGATAATTCACAACGTGGTTGCGGAAATCGCTTGAGAGATAGCCTATTTTGAGTTGCCTGATCGAGCCCAGCGCCTGCTCATAGCTGGTAAACGGCTGTTCCTCAATTTTCTGCTGAATACTCCTCGCCGTTATCTGATGTATCTTGAACATAACGTCGTTGGAGATTCTGGGGTCGGCCAGCATCTCTATCAGGGTGACTTGAAAACTGATCTCATCCGATCTATTCTCCAGCAGCAGTTGAACTATCATCGGAGTAAGCTTCTCGGTTATGTCCCAGCGGCATATTTTCTTGGCCACCGAGTACGCCGTCATCACCGCCACCCCAGGCTTCTTGAGTTGTAATATCCTTTCCATCAGCTTGATGGATTCAGCCATGTCTTTCATGCCGGACAGGGCATCGCCCAGCTTCATGTAACTTTGGGCATTATCCGGCCAAATACGGATGGCCTGTTTCAGGTAGTCTGCCGCCTCGGCAAACCGCTTTTTATTAACCAGCAGCGTACCCAGGTTATGCATGCACAGCGCGCTCCGCGGATCGGCATGCAAGCCCCGTCGGTACAAATCTTCCGCCAAGTCCAGCTCTCCCCGTTTCAAATACACGTTGCCCAGGTTACTGATGGCGCCCGAATGGTCCGGGGCGTACTCGAGGGCCTTCTTAAACTGCTGCTCCGCCGCATGGGAGTCTTTATCACGGCGAAGATATATGACGCCTATGTTATTGTGCGCGTCCGCATGATTGGGCTCTAGCTGAACAACCTTACATAAGAGCTCTTCACTCTTTTCATAGTCCCTCTTTAACAGCATGATTGCGCCCAGTATGTAGTTTGCCCGCAGATGATCCGGCTGCTGTCGCAAGACTTCCATACACGCCTGCTGGGCCTGATCGAGATCACCCACCTGCATGTATCGCTCGATACGGCTGATAGGGCTTTCGCTACTAATGTTCTTATGCGCTTTAAGGGCTTTCATAGCTTAAATATACCGTGCTGAATGTCGCGCTTTATTGCGCAATCCTCGAGAGCGCATTTTGATCACTTTGATTCGGCTCATGTGTCCGAAGTCCTCATGTATCGGTAGCATAATCATCTAACTCGCTTCAAATAGCCTTCCGGCGCGACACTGATCAGCAGCTTGTGGTCGGTCTGCTTGTCGGTCTCGAACTCAGAATGGGTCTTGAGGTATTCCCACACGGCAGTCTTTGGGTTGTTGCCGGGGCCCCAAGGGCGGTCGGGGAACATGCCGGCGGGCATGTCCTCGATGATGGTGTCGAACACTATGCAGTAGCTGCCCACCGAGGTGAGCGGCGCGTAAGCTTCCAGCTCGGCCCGCACATGGTCGTGGGTGTGGTTGCTGTCCAGACACACCAGCACGCGCCGCTTGCCCGCTGCCTTGGCCCTGACCTGCTCGATGATCTCTGGCGCGATGCTGGAGCCCTGAATCATCGAGATGCGTTTGAACATGGGGTGTGCCTCGATCGCCTCGCGGTTGTGGGTGCGAATATCAATGTCCACCCCCAGCACCTCGGCATCCTGCGGGCCGCCGCAAGCGGCGTTCAGTTCCAGCATGGAGGCGGAGAAGATCAGCGAGCCACCGTGTGCGATGCCGGTTTCGATAATCAGATCAGGCTGTACTGACCAGATCAGTTCCTGCATGGCAACGATGTCTTGCGGGTACTGGATGATCGGACGTCCGAGCCACTCAAAGTGGTAGGAATATTTTCGAGTATTGGCCTGGTTAATCCATTCGCGCGATGCTCGAGCGAGCGCATGATCAGCTCCCTGAAAACTAATTTCTTCGACGCAATCGCGCTTAAACTGTTCATATATAGACATCTGTTTCTCCCTCAATCCAAGAATTCAAATCAATACCCATAGATCACATTAAATGTTTTTGATGATACGAGCCGGATTGCCGACGGCGACGACGCCGGCCGGCAGGTTTCGTGTCACGACAGCGCCGGCGCCGACCACCGTATTTTCACCTATCGTCACCCGTGGCAGCACCACAGCACCCGCACCGATCAACACGTTGTCGCCCAGCGTGACGCAGCCACACAGGGTCGCGCCTGGTGCGAGATGCACGCCGGCGCCGAGCACGCATTCGTGATCCGCAGAGGCGCCGTGATTGATGATGCAGCCTTCTCCAATTCGCGTATCGGCAGCCACGAGCGCGTGGGCCAGTACCTGCGCCCCTGCGCCGAGTGACGCCGTGACACACACCGAAGCCTGGGGATGTACGAGTGCCTCCACCCGTACCCCATGGGTGCGAAAAATCTCATGTACGGCCAGCCGGTCTCGGCCCCGAGCTCCTCCGATGGCCGCGAGACCGAATAGGCCATTGCGGTCTCGCTCACCCTCATTCCAACGGATAAAGCCTTGCTCACCGATGAACAAGGGCGCCTCCATGAGAACCGAAGCCACTTGCGGATTATTGTCGAAGAGCGCCACCACTCGCCCTCCGTGCAAGGCGATCAGGCTGGCCAGCACCTTGGCGTGGCCGGCACTCCCCCATAAAACATAGCGTGCGCGGTCAGCCATTCAGACACTGCCGGATAACATTTACTACCCGGTCCTGTTCCCCCATCGTGATGTCGTGAAAACTGGGAAGATTGATCGCGCGATTGGGTATATCCCAAGCATGCCGATTTTGCACGCGGTCTTCAAACATCGGCAGGCTGGATAACGGATGGAATAACGCCCTCGCATCAATATTCTCAGCCGCAAACGCTGCCTGAAGTTTCTCGCGTGTGATACCCGTTGCTGGATCAAATACAACTGTCGGCATCCATGCCCCGTTTAGAGTCTCTGCTGGTTCCGGGTTCATTTTGATGTCTGGCCATTCCTCAAGCTGGTCGCGGTAGTTGTGCAGGATTTCCCGTTTGCGGTTGACCAATTCATCAATGCGTTCCAACTGCGCACAACCCAGCGCCGCCTGGATGTTGGACATCTTGTATTTGAAGCCCACCCTATCGGGCCAAAACTGCTTGGTGTGTCCACGGGCACGCCCGTGGTTGGAGAGGGTCAGGACTGTTTCGTACAGGCCGGCGTGGTTGGTGATAAACATACCACCCTCGCCCGTGGTGAGCGTCTTGCTGCCATGAAAGGAGAAGCTGCCGAACTTGCCCATGCTACCGGCTCGCTTGCCGTGGTACACCGAGCCAATGGCTTCTGCGGCGTCTTCGATGACCGGAATGCCGTGCTTTTGCCCGATAGCCAACAGCCGGTCCATATCGCACAGGTTGCCGTACAGGTGCACCGCAATGATGGCCTTGGTACGCGGCGTGATAGCCGCTTCAGCCAAGTCTGGGTCTATGCACCAGCTATCGGGCAGGATGTCCACGAACACCGGCTTGGCGCCAAGGTGTACGATGGGCGCGGCGCTGGCAATCCAGTTGGTGTCGGCCATGATGACTTCATCACCCGGGCCAATATCCAGCGCCGCCATGCCCATGTGCAGCGCGCCGGTGCAGCTTGAAGTGGCGATCGCGTATTTCACGCCCAAGTGGGCCTTGAAAGCCTCTTCAAAGCGTGAAATGTACTCATAGCAGTGTTCGCCCCAGCCGTTGCGCGCTGCGTCGGTGGCGTAGGCGATCTCCAGCTCAGTGATGGAGGGTTTGGTGTAGTGGATGCGGGGTTTCATGCCAGGTAGGGAAAACTCGCGTCCCTTGATGCGACGCACTCGGTTTGTAATGGCCATATAATTTCCAGGGATGGATCATCCCACCGCACACCGCGTGCATATTCTGGATGATAGGCCTCCGATATCTGGTAAAGCACCTCGGTATGGTCCTCCAGTGTTTGGAATCCGTGCGCAAAACCCTTGGGAACATAAAGCGCCTTGCGGTTATCGCCGGTCAGCTCGACCGCTGTCCACTGCTTGAATGTGTCCGAGCCTGGGCGTATGTCCAAGATGACATCGTAGATCGCCCCCTTCACGCACCTGACCAGCTTCACCTCTTCGTAAGGCTTTTCCTGATAGTGCAGCCCGCGCAACGTACCTCTCTTTTTATTAAATGAAATACCGCACTGCGCCAGCTTGGCATTGAGCCCATGGGCGCGAAATTCGTCTTCGCACCAACTGCGCGCGAAAAATCCGCGCTCGTCCTCCACCGGCTCCAGTTCGATGATGTAGGCCCCCTGCAATGGTGTCTCTACGAATTTCACGCGCCGCCTCCGAGGCTGTCATTTCTGCGCAAGCGAGAGCCTGTTTTCGACACGTTGTTTACGGCTTCCCGCTCGCGCAGATATTCCGGTTGCAGATTTAATGCCAGGCTCGGTCAATATTCTTACGGTGGGTATGGGCACCATAAATTGTCCGCCCCATTCCCGGATATGCGCCATTTGCCGGACGATCTCGTCCCGGAGGTTCCACGGCAGGATCAACACGTAATCCGGCTTGGTTTCCTTGATTTTGCCGGGGTGATACACGGGGATATGCGTGCCGGGCAACAGACAGCCTTGCTTATGCGGGCTCGCATCCACCGTGTAATCCAGAAAATCGGCGCCGATGCTACAATAATTGAGCAAGGTATTGCCTTTGGCGGGCGCGCCGTAGCCCACCACCGATTTACCCTGACGCTTGATCTTTATAAGAAGCTGCAAAAGGGCGCGTTTACCCTCACGCACGCGCCCGGCAAAGCGCGCATAGATTTCCATCCCGGTTAATCCGAGTGCGCGCTCATGCTCCTTGATTTGTCCAACGCGCTCGCTGACGGGCTTGCTGCTGTCCGCGCTGTGCTTGGCAAAAATGCGCAGCGAACCGCCATGGGTGGACCACTCCTCGACATCAAACAGCGTGAGTCCGTGTTTGGCGAAAATCTTTTCGGCTGTAATAAGCGAGAAGTACGAGAAATGTTCGTGGTAAATCGTGTCGAATTGAACCTGCTCAATCAATTTGGCGAGATGGGGAAATTCCATGGTGATGACGCCTTGCGGCTTAAGCAGAATCTTGAGACCTGCTACAAAATCATTCAGGTCAGGGACGTGGGCCAGCACGTTGTTGCCCGACAGCAAATCGGCCTGTACCCCGTTATTGGCCAGCTCTGCGGCGGTATCCGCGCCAAAAAATTTAATCAGTGTTTTTATGCCCGCCGCCTGCGCCACGTGCGCGACATTGGCCGCGGGTTCTATTCCCAATACCGGGATGCCGCGCTGTTTGAAGTACTGTAGCAAGTAGCCGTCATTGCTGGCGACTTCAATCACCTGGCTATGCGCATTCAATCCAAAACGCGCCGTCATGTCTGCGCTGTAGCGCTTGGCATGCGCCAGCCAGATCTCGGAATAGGAGGAAAAATAGGCGTAGTTGTCATCAAAGATCTTTTCAGGCCGTTCGAAGTCTTGCGTTTGCACCAGCCCGCATTCATGGCAGACATAGGTGCGCAGAGGATAGTAGGGCTCCATCCGGTTAAGCTGCTCAGGTTTGATAAAGGCGTTCGAGAGCGGCGCCATGCCCAGATCGCAAAACACCTGTTTCAGCGTTGTCCCGCAATAGCGGCAATAGGTATCCATGGTCTGCTCGTCAAATTTTGATAACGGAGTATTTGCGTGGCGGCGACTTCGCGCATGTCGGCCTTGCGTTCATAGGCGCGGTACCACTCCACCACCCACTCCAGCGTCGTTGCCAGGCTTAGATCCGGTTTCCAGCCCAGTCTCTGTTTCGCCTTGCTGGAATCCACACACAAACTGCGCGCCTCATGGGGCTGTATCGCGGCTTCCGTTGTGTATTGGTACGGTGCACCCCACAGCGCCGCGAGTTTCTGCACTATCCAGACCACGGGACGCGCATCTTCCGCATCGGGTCCGAAGTTCCAGGCCTCCGCATACGCGGCGCCCTCTTCCCATAATTTTTCCGCCAGCATCATGTAACCCTGTAGCGGCTCCAGCACATGTTGCCAGGGCCGCACCGCCGCCGGGTTGCGGATCACGGGCGTGCGCCGTTCCATCAGCGCATTCATCACATCGGGCGCCAGGCGGTCTTGTGCCCAATCGCCGCCGCCGATGACATTTCCCGCCCTGACACTGGCGAGCGCTGCGTTATGATGAGTGCCCAAGTAGGGTGGGCACGCTGTTTGTGCCCACGCGGAATTGAAATAAGAAGAACGATAAGCGGCCGTGACCAGTTCGGCGCAGGCCTTGCTGTTGGAGTAGGGATCATGACCGCCCAGTGCGTCGCTCCCACGATAGCCGCTATCCCGTTCATTATTTTGATAGCACTTGTCACTGGTCACCGCGATGACGGCTTTTACACTCTTGGTATGACGTACCGCTTCCTGCACATGCGCCGTCCCCATCACGTTGGTGGCGTAGGTCTCCAGCGGATGCGCATAGGAATAACGCACCAGCGCTTGCGCCGCCATGTGTATGACGATTTCGGGCCGGTGCTCCGCCAGCGCGGATTTAACGGCTGCATAATCGCGCACGTCGCCGATGATCGAGGTCATGTTGCGCGCGACATCCGCCAGTTCAAACAGACTGGGTTGTGTCGGCGGCGGTAGGGCATAGCCGATGACCCTGGCGTCAAGCTGTTGCAGCCAGAGCGACAGCCAACTGCCCTTGAATCCGGTATGGCCGGTGATGAACACCTTTTTGTGTTTCCAGAATGCCGGGTTCATGGCCAACTCTTCCACGGCGCCTTGCCGGAATTCCACAGTTCTTCAAGTTGATTTTTGTCGCGCAGCGTGTCCATCGGTTGCCAGAAGCCTTTGTGAAAATACGCACCGAGCTGGCCCTCGCTGGCCAGCCGTTCCATAGGTTCACCTTCCCAAGGTGTGGCGTCATTTGCGATGTAATCCACTGCCCGGGGCGACAACACAAAAAATCCGCCATTGATCCAGCCGCCGTCCCCGTCCGGTTTTTCCATAAAACCGCGCACCCGATTCATGTTCAACTGCAAGGCCCCGTATCTGCCCGGCGGCTGCACGGCGGCGACCGTGGCCAGTGCCTTGGATTCGGTATGGGAGCGTATGCTGTCGGTGATATTGATGTTGGATAGACCGTCGCCGTAGGTAAAGCAAAAACTCTCGTCTTCAAGATAATGACGCACGCGCTTGAGCCGCCCGCCGGTCATGGTGTCTTCACCGGTATCCACCAGGGTGACTTGCCAGGGCTCCACATCATTTTGGTGCACCTTCATCTTGTTGTTCTTCACGTCGAAGGTGACATCCGAACGATGCAGGAAATAATTGGCGAAGTACTCCTTGATGACGTAGCCCTTGTAACCCAGGCAGATAATGAATTCGTTGATCCCGTGGCTCGAATAGATTTTCATGATGTGCCACAGGATGGGCTTCCCGCCTATGGCTATCATGGGTTTGGGCTTGAGATGGCTCTCCTCGCTGATGCGAGTTCCCAAACCGCCTGCAAGTATGACTGCCTTCATGTACGATCCCTACGATGACTTGCCTAGTAACGTGCAATATCCTTGCCATGTTCGGATCATGGCCGGACATCGCAGTCTAACGGGTAGGGGAGTTTAAATGCGGGAATGAGAGTCGTAGGTCAGGCTACATCGCTGCCTGATACCTGTCAGGCAGGCTCACGCCAACCTACAAAAGCCAGGAATTACACCTCAGCGAGATCGCCCTTCCGCTCCAGCCAGGACTTGCGGTCGGCGGCGCGTTTTTTGGCGAGCAGCATGTCCAGGAGATTGCGGGTCTCATCGCCAGTCTCGACGGTGAGCTGGATAAGCCGCCGCGTGTCAGGGGCGATGGTGGTCTCGCGCAACTGCTGGGGATTCATCTCGCCCAAACCCTTGAAGCGCTGCACGCTGATCTTGCCCTTGATCTTTTCCGCCGCGATGCGATCCAGCACGCCGCGCTTTTCGGATTCGTCCAGGGCGTAGAAAATGTCCTTGCCCACATCAATGCGGTACAGCGGCGGCATCGCCACATGGACATGGCCGTTCGTCACCAGCGGCGCGAAGTGGCGCATGAACAGGGCGCACAACAGGGTGGCGATGTGCGCGCCGTCGGAGTCGGCGTCGGCGAGGATGCAGATCTTGCCGTAACGCAAACCTTCGATATTATCCGAACCGGGGTCCACACCAATCGCCACGGCGATGTCGTGTACCTCTTGCGAGGCCAGCACCTCGGCGGATGCCACTTCCCAGGTATTCAGAATTTTGCCGCGCAACGGCATGATGGCCTGGAACACGCGATCGCGCGCCTGCTTGGCCGAGCCGCCCGCCGAGTCGCCTTCGACCAGAAATAATTCGGTGCGCGCCGGATCTTGCAGGGTGCAGTCGGCCAGTTTGCCGGGCAGCGCCGGGCCGCTGGTGATCTTTTTGCGCGCCACGCTCTTGGCGGCGCGCAAGCGGAGCTGGGCGTTGTTGATGGCCAGCAGGGCGAGCCGCTCGCCGGCCTCGGTGTGCTGGTTGAGCCACAGGCCAAAGGCGTCCTTGGTGACACCGGCCACGAACACCGCGCACTCGCGCGAGGACAGGCGCTCCTTGGTCTGGCCGGAGAATTGCGGCTCCTGTAACTTTACCGACAGGATGTAGCAGCACTTGTCCCAGACATCCTCGGGGCTGAGCTTGACGCCGCGCGGCAGCAGATTACGAAATTCGCAGAACTCACGCACCGCCTCGGTGATACCGGTGCGCAGGCCGTTGACGTGAGTACCGCCCTGCGGGGTGGGGATCAGGTTGACGTAACTCTCGGCGATCACCTCGCCGGCCTCCGGCGCCCATGCCACCGCCCAGTCGGCCGTCTCGTTATTGCCTTGCAGGCTGCCGATGAACGGCTCCTCGGGCACGGTCTCGGCGCCTTGCAGCGCCTCGATCAGGTACGCCTTCAGGCCGTCCTGGTAACACCACTCCTCTTGTTCACCGCTCGCCTCGTCACTGAAGGTGACCTGCAAACCCGGGCATAACACCGCCTTGGCGCGCAGCACATGCTGTAGGCGCGACACCGAAAATTTCGGCGAGTCGAAGTATTTCGGATCGGGCCAGAAGCGCACCGTGGTACCGGTGTTGGCCTTGCCGACCGTGCCGATCTGCTTCAGCTTGGAAGTCATTTCGCCGGAGGCAAAGGCCATGTGGTATTCCGCCCCACCGCGCCGCACCCACACCTCCAGTTTTTTGGAGAGCGCGTTCACCACCGACACGCCGACGCCGTGCAGACCGCCGGAGAACTGGTAATTCTTCTGGGAGAATTTGCCGCCGGCGTGCAAGCGGGTGAGAATCAGTTCCACGCCGCTGACTTTTTCTTCGGGATGGATGTCCACCGGCATGCCGCGGCCGTCGTCGCGCACCGCCAGTGAACCGTCTTTATGCAGCGTGACCTCGATGCGCCGGGCGTGGCCCGCGATGGCCTCGTCCACGCTGTTGTCCACCACCTCCTGGGCGAGATGGTTGGGGCGCGTGGTGTCAGTATACATGCCCGGCCGCCGCCGCACCGGGTCAAGGCCGGTGAGTACCTCTATGGCAGAGGCGTCGTAGAGCGCGACCACCCTAAAGCCTGGGATCGCGTGGCGACGAAAAGCTGGGGGGGTGTTCCAAACGCTTGAGGATCTGAACCGGTTGCAGCGGGATACGCAGGCTGTCGCACAGGTAATAATTCATCAGCTCCCTGCGAAAACCGGCGTGACCCTGACCCTCGATCTTGCGCCACTCGGTTTTCTCCAGCGCCACCAGCGTCAGCTCCGGCGTCCCGTAGCCATAGGTCTTGTATTGTTTGGTGGCGCAGCGTAACCCCTCGCGCAGCACATTGATAACACCGCTGCGGCTGGTCAGTATTACCGTATAATGCACCACGCCATCGGCGCCCGACAGCAGGGATTTTGTATCTATGCGATAGTCGAACTCGGTCCCCGGTCCGTCGAGCTTCAGCTCTATCAGGTCTGCGTCCTGCGGATAAGGCGGCAACGCCTGCTGACTCTCTTTCCAGGGCGCGTCCGCTTCAAACTCGATCTCAGGGGCCGCGAATACCAGGGCGCCGCCGAAACCGAGCGCGCCGGATACCAATAGTAGACAGAGCGTTTGCTTCACGGGCGCCGGCTAATCGAGATCATTAGCCAGGGAATTGCGTACCTGGTCAGCAATGGGGTCCACTTGATGGCAATAGGCTTCATGCTCTATGCCCACGCCAATCGCCGCCCCCGCCTTGACCGCCGCAGCCATCTCGGGGCTGAGCTGAAAGCGCAAAAAATGCACGGAAGAGGTCTTCTCTTCATTCGAGCGCGCGAGATCTTCATCGGCAATGGCCCACACATGGTCAAATCCGGCCACCTTGACCCACACCCGGTCTTCGAGTCTTATCATCTTGGCCAGCGCCGTGCGGCGTTCCGCGATGTCGTCATACTCCAGCATGAAGGTCGCCTTCCAATTGCCGCCGTCAGGAATCAGCGGATTGTAGGCATCCAGCTCCTCGGCAATGCCCTCCGGCTCAAAGATGCGCTCCGCGCGCAGCATCTCCTGCACCTGATACTGCATGGTCAACCGGTCCTCAAAGTACAAACGGGCGTGCGGACCCACCTGCACCTGACGGTTCTTCTTATGCTCCATGACCTGGGCACGGAACTCATTGCGGATGCGGGCGTAGTGTTCCAGGGAGTAGAGTTTGTCGGGAGATAGTTTTTCCATCGTTAACCTTAGATCGTTGGATCGTCAAAAGAGACTGGCCGAATGAATTCGGCCCTACCTGTGTTTCTCCTCCAAATCCACCAATGGTTTATCCGTAAACAAGTAATCCCGCAACTGTTTGTCAAACTTCGGATCGTGGCGCCGGATCCACTCTATCACCATCGCCGCGTGTTCTTTCTCTTCATCACGGTTGTGCGCGAGGATGGCGCGCAACTCTTTATCCTTGCACGCATCCACCCGCTGGTTGTACCAGTCCACGGCCTCCAGCTCCTCCATCAACGAGACAATAGCTCGGTGCATGTCGCGCGTGGTGTCGCTGAGGTCTGTTATCGCTTCGTGGTAGCCTTCGTTGGACATTTTTTCTCCTGAGCCTAGACTTAAAGTTTCATCACGCAAAGCCGCAAAGTTCGCAAATTATAAATAAAGGAAGCTCTGATTTATTCGTCATTCCGGGCGTAGCGTAGCGGAGACCCGGAATCCAGTGCTGTAAATTCAATGGGTTGCTGGATTCCCGCTTGCGCGGGAATGACGTTTCTCGAATAAATCAGAGCTTCCTAAAGCGTTTCCATTCGCTGTTTAATCTAGCGTCTTTGCGTCTTTGCGCGAGACGATTTAGATTCCATACGCCATACGCAACAAGGTCAGCGGATGGGTCGGCGGCTTGGCGCTGTGCATTCCCTCTTCCAGGTGATGGCCTGCTATCGGGCAGTCGCTGGTGTAAAAATCCGGCGCGGCCTTGGCGATGCGATCCATGACGGGTCTGCCGATCTGCACCGCAATGTCGTGATATTCGCGTTTCACCGCATAGGTGCCGTTGTGTCCCGAGCAGCGCTCGATCGGTTCGACTTGGGTACCGGGCACCAGTTCCAGCGCCTCGCGGGTCTTCAGGCCGATGTTCTGCACCCGTACGTGGCAGGCGACGTGATAGCTCACCTTGCCGAGCGGGCGCTTGAAGTTCTTGTTGAACATGCCGTCCTTGTGGCGCAGCATCAGGTATTCGAACGGATCGAAGATGGCATCGCGCACCTTGATGACTTGCGGGTCGTCGGGGAACATCAGCGGCAACTCCTGCTTGAACATCAACACGCAGGATGGCACGGGCGCGACGAGGTCCCAGCCCTCGTCCACCAGCCTGGCCAGCACCGGAATGTTGGCGTCTTTGGCGCGCTCAACCGCCGCAAGATCACCCAGCTCCAGTTTGGGCATACCGCAGCATTGCTCTTTTTCGGCGAGCCGCACCGGGATGCCGTTGTGCTCAAAAATCGCTATCAGATCCTGACCCAACTGCGGTTCGTTGTAGTTGCCGTAACAGGTGGCGAACAGCGCCACCTTGCCGCGGGTCGCGGATGAGGGCCGCGCGCTGACAGGCTTCGAATGCGTGCGCGGCGCTTCGCGTTTGCGCAGCGTATCGCTGTGGTATTCGGGAATAACGGCGTCCGGGTGTACGCCTAATGTCTTGTCTAAAATTTTGCGCGCCGCTGCGTTCTTGTTCGCGGCATTGACGATCTGGACCACCACCGGGATGCCGGCGAGTTTGCCGACCGCGTCGGTGCTGGTGAGAATCTTGTCGCGCGTCTTGACCTCGCCCTTCTGAAACTTGACCGCCTTGGCGCGCAACATGAGATGCGGAAAATCCACGTTCCAGGGGTGCGGCGGCACGTAGGGACATTTGGTCATGTAGCACATGTCGCAGAGATAGCAGTGATCCACCACCTCCCAATAGACCTTCTTGTCCACGCCGTCCACTTCCATGGTGGGCGACTCGTCAATGGCGTCAAACAGGACGGGGAAGGAATTACACAGATTAAAACAACGCCGGCAGCCGTGGCAGATGTCGAACACCCGCTCCAGCTCCTGAAACAGCGACGTCTCGTTATAGAACTCGGGATTTTTCCAGTCTAGCGGATGCCGGATAGGCGCATCCAGACTGCCTTCGCGTTGATCTTCTGTGGGTGCGGACATAGAGCTCCAGTAGCCTGAAAAATAGGGGCCGGTTTCCCGGCCCCCGCTTTTACTTGTATCTTGTAACTTGTCTCTGCCTTTAACTTATTTGCCCAAGCTATCCAACGCCTTCTGGAAACGGTTGGCGTGCGAGCGCTCGGCCTTGGCCAGCGTCTCGAACCAATCGGCGATTTCGTTGAAGCCTTCCTGGCGCGCGGCCTTGGACATACCGGGATACATGTCGGTGTATTCGTGGGTCTCGCCGGCGATGGCGGCCTTCAAGTTATCGCTGGTGGCGCCGATCGGGAGATCGGTGGCCGGATCACCGCAGGCCTCCATATACTCCAAATGGCCGTGTGCGTGGCCCGTCTCGCCTTCGGCCGTCGAGCGGAATACCGCCGAGACGTCGTTGTAGCCTTCGACATCGGCCTTGGCGGCGAAATACAGATAACGACGGTTGGCCTGGGACTCGCCCGCAAAGGCGTATTTCAGGTTTTCGTGGGTTTTGCTTCCTTTAAGTTCCATAGTAGCTCCTCATTTATAATCAAAGGGTTATGTTACACCAGCAAAATCGTCAAGTAACTTAGACTGTGTCTAAATTACTTGGAATCATACTAGCGCCTGTTAATGGATGTCAAGCGCCGCAAATGCAATGCTCAGCCTGTGCAGAAACAACATTTGGAGGTTAAACTTTGCTACCCTGAACGGCCTAGCTACCTACAACTCTAATAATATGTCGAGCGAACCACAAGCAGCGGATAAGGAAGGCTCCAATGAGCACTACCTCGATCACCTCGCCACGATCAACAAAAGGAGACTGGCGCGGTGGCCGTTCAGGATATCTGCAATACCAGCGGCGTCTTGCTGGCGCGCCAAGGCGCGCGTGTAGATTATGCCACAGCCCGCTGTCTCACTCAGCACAAATCGGCCCAGCCCATAGAACAGCAACTGCAAATTGAGGGGTCCCTGACCACCGAGGGTCTGCATCAGCAGTTGCTCGCGTTTCTGAATCAACATGAAGACCTGGCCATCCTGCAAAAAAATCTGCATGCGGACGGCGAACTCGACCTGCTGTACTTGCTTCTCAACGCCTTACGCCTTACGCCTCACCCCTCACTGGTTCGGCTTCACCTCCACCAGCAGCGCCCCGGTGATAATGACGAAGGCGCGCACCCAGAGGATCGCCTTGCCCTGGCCGCCGTGATCTTTGCGGGCCGTTTCATCGCCGCGCAATAATCGCCGTCCGGCCTGGATCTGCATGACGTAGAGCATGTAGAGTGAGAGCAGCAGCAGAAAGTGCGTCCACAGCAGAAAAGACGTAAGTTCTCCCTCGACGATCAGCCGACGGTGCCAGTCCTTGTTCATATAAAGATAGAACGGCATGGCGACATCAAACAGCATGATCGCCACCATGACCGGTATGTGCACGGCGCGCCGTTTGGCCCAGACAAACGCCGCCAGCATCACCAGGTAGGTGAGAAAGGCGACCAGCACAGTGGCGGCAATCATAGCGCCATGCTACAGGGGCTAGGGGCTAGGGGCTAGGGGCTAGGGACTAGGGGCTGGGGACTGGACTTTTGGGTTTTGGGTTTTCCCTAGCCCCTAGCCCCTAGATCCTAGTCCCTGCCGTCAACGCCGTCAGTGCCTTGTCGGATTCAGCGCAACTCTGTTAGAGTGTTCCGGTTTGCATTTAATCGGAAACACACACTATGGCCACTACCCC
Organism: uncultured Gammaproteobacteria bacterium; assembly: GCA_964442865.1. Taxonomy (GTDB): domain Bacteria; phylum Pseudomonadota; class Gammaproteobacteria; order SURF-13; family SURF-13; genus JACPZD01. The sequence goes on along the minus strand of CAYUAZ010000002.1, from coordinate 6,922 downwards.
ATCGTCGGCAGCACTCCCACTCGCCAAGACCTCCACCACCCTCATTTTAATAGGCGTCGCCGTTCTGGCCTGTTTGCTCACGCTCTATCAATGGATAGAGCTAGTGCAATTGCGTAACGGCGGCGCGGCGCCGCTCTGCTCGTTCAGCGCCAGCTTCGATTGCACGGGCGTATGGAATTCCAAACTCTCCGGATTCATCCATGACTCCACCGGCATTCCCATCGCGGGCTGGGGGCTCGCCTGGAGCCTGGTGGTGCTGGCCTTGTCCCTCTGGACCTGGCTGCAATCGAGGCGCGCCCGGCCCACCGACGATGCGGTGTGGGCGCTGCGGCTGGTGGTCGGCGCAGGCGCACTGATCTCGCTCTTGCTGCTGGCCTACAGCGCCTACCTCAAGGTGTTCTGCCCGACCTGTCTGCTGTTTTATCTGTTCGTGTGGGTGACGGCCTATCTGGTCTTTGTGCCGATCAAGGCGCGCGGCGCGGACTGGTTCCAGTCGGCGTTGCTGAGCGGCGGTCTGCTGGTGGCGGCGCTCGCCATCCTGATTTACCCGGGGCTGCACACCCCCCGCGAAAATCTCATCACCGCCAGACTCTCCGACGTGGCCGATGTAAAGCAGGTCAAGACCCCCGCCAACCCGCTGGAGGAGTTTCCCAATTCGTTGCCGGTCGCCGTGCAACAGGCCACCAGTGATTCGCTGGAGGTCTACCGCGCGTCGCCGTTTATTTCCACCCCGCCCGACCCCAAGCGAATCACCTTCGGCACGCTCAACGCGCCCGTGCACATGATCGAATGGACCGACATCCGCTGTCCGCACTGCAAGAGCCTTGAAGAAGCGCTGACCGAGTTGCGCGGCATCACCCCGCCCGGCTCCTGGAGCCAGGAAACCCGTCACTTTCCGCTCGACAGCGACTGCAACCCGAAGATCGGCCGTTCCGGCGGCGGCATCAGTTGCCTCGCCGCCAAGGTACAGATTTGTCTCGCCGGTGCGCCGGAGTCAGCCCACGTGCGCAGCACCCTGTTCAAGGAACAGGCTACCCTTACCAAAGAACGGATTTGGGAAATCGCCAGCAAAGACCCTGAACGGCGCAAGGCCCTGGAGGGTTGTGTAGCCTCCCCCGAAACCGTCAAAATCTTGAACGACGATATCGAACTGGCGGAAAAATACCAGCTCGAAGGCACTCCGCTAGTGGTCCTCAACGGCCGCAAGGGCAGCTCGGTACCGGCCTTCATACTCGGCGTCATCATGGCCAAAGGGCATGACGACGATCCGGCCTTCCTGTTATTGCCTGCCCCCAGCCGCCCTGTGGCACAGTAATTGCTTTTCAAACCCCAGTGAATATCGGTGGCCAGGCCGCCTGTCCGGCTGTGTCTTAAAATTGGATTGAGGATATATACATTATGAAAAAGAATCTCAGATCGCTGCTTGTGTTGGTTACCTTGAGTTGGATGGGCGTAAGCTTCGGTGACAACCTGTTAGGCCTTCCGCCAGTGCCGGTACCTGCGGATAATCCGCAGACGCCGGAAAAGATCGCGCTCGGCAAGGCCCTGTTTGAAGACAAACGTCTGAGCGGTGACGGCACGGTCAGTTGCTCGACCTGCCACAATCCCGGCAAGGGCTTCGGCGACGGTATGAGTACCTCCGAGGGCATCAATCGCAGCAAGGGTACCCGCAACGCACCCACCCTGCTCAATGCCGCCTACTACACCAGCCAGTTCTGGGACGGCCGTCGCCCCACTCTGGAAGAGCAAGCCAAGGACCCCTTCGTGAATTCGGTTGAGCACGGGCTGAAAGATCACAACGCCCTGCTCGACATCATCCGCAAAGACGCCGCCTACCCCGGCCAGTTCAAGACCGTGTTTGGCGTGGAACCCGGCAAAATCACCGCCGATCATATCGGCATGGCCATCGCCAGCTACGAACGCACCCTGGTCAGCGGCGACTCACCCTTTGACCGCTATATGTATGGCGGCGACAAGACCGCCCTCTCCCCCGAGGCCGTGCGCGGACTGGAAATCTACAAGGGCAAGGGCCGTTGCGGCGCCTGCCATGTCATCGGCGACAAACATGCCACCTTCACCAACAACAAATTTCACAATCTCGGTGTAGGTTTCGGCAAAGTCGAGCCGCGTATGTTTGAGATCGTCAACTCCTTCCGGGTCGCAGCCGCGCGCGGTGAGTCCCTGGATGAATCGGTGCTCAAGGGCGCCGACTTCTCCCAGCTCGGCCGGGTGCTGGTGACCATCACCCCCACCGATCTCGACAGCAAGGCCATTGGCCAGTTCAAGACACCCACCCTGCGTAACGTCGCACTCACCGCACCCTATATGCACGACGGCAGCCTAGCGACCCTCGAAGATGTGGTGGAACTCTACAACAAGGGCAACGAAAAGAATCCGCGCCTCGACCCGTTGTTCAAGCCATTGAATCTGACCCCGCAGGAAAAGACCGATCTGGTGGCGTTTATGAAGTCGCTGACCAGCCCTACACTGCCTCAGTAATCCAGTAAGTAAGCAATAAAAAAGCCCCGTGGAGTGATCCACGGGGCTTTTTGTTTTTTGGCCGAATGAATTCGGCCCTACAATTAACGTCCGCCGGCAACGGCCTTGGCGTGCTGCGCGCCGGCGGTGATGCGCGGATCGAGTTCGCCCTTGGCGTATTTCTTGACCATCGTTTCCATGTTGATGGGCTTGATCTTGGCGGCTTGGCCGGCGCAGCCGAAGGCTTCGTAGCGCAGCTTGCAGATTTCCATCATGGCCTTGGTGGCAACCTTGAAGAATTTGCGCGGATCGAACTCGGAGGGATCTTCCGCCATCGCCTTGCGCATGGCGCCGGTGGCGGCCAGGCGCAGGTCGGTGTCTATGTTGACCTTGCGCACGCCGTGCTTGATGCCCTGCTGGATCTCTTCCACCGGCACGCCGTAGGTCTCGCGGATCTCGCCGCCGTATTTGTTGATGATCTCCAGCCAGTCCTGCGGCACCGAGCTTGAGCCGTGCATCACGAGATGCGTGTCCGGGATGCGCGCGTGGATGGCCTTGATGCGCTCGATGGCGAGGATGTCGCCGGTGGGCGGACGGGTGAACTTGTACGCGCCGTGGCTGGTGCCGATGGCGATGGCCAGGCTGTCCACCTTGGTGTCGGCGACGAACTGCGCGGCCTCTTCCGGATCGGTGAGCAACTGGGAATGATCCAGTGTCTCATCGGAGCCATGACCGTCTTCCTCGCCCATCTTGCCGCTTTCCAGCGAGCCCAGGCAACCCAACTCGCCTTCCACCGACACGCCGCAGGCGTGGGCGACTTCGACCACCTTGCGGGTAACTTCGGCGTTGTATTCATAGGAAGCCGGGGTTTTCATGTCTTCCTTCAGCGAACCGTCCATCATCACCGAGGTGAAGCCGCTCTGGATGGAGCGTATGCACACCGCCGGCGAGGCGCCGTGATCCTGGTGCATGACGACGGGGATATGCGGGTACATTTCGACCGCCGCCCACATCAGGTGGCGCAGGAACGGCTCACCGGCATAGGAGCGTGCGCCGGCGGAGGCCTGCATGATAACGGGTGAGTTCACCGCATCGGCGGCCTGCATAATGGAGTGCATCTGCTCCATGTTGTTGACGTTGAAGGCGGGAACGCCGTAGCCGTGTTCGGCGGCGTGATCGAGTAATTGACGCATGGAAATTAAGGGCATGGTGGTCTCCTTGACTAAAATCGGGTGTTCGTTTTACGGATTATACTTAAAAAACACGGGTCTATGAGTCAATTTTATCCATTATCGGCTCCGCCATTCTTCCGACACAGACGATTTTCATGGCGTTGGTGCCGCCGTGCACACCCATCAGGTCGCCCTTGGTGATGATGGCGAGGTCACCGTCGTGGAGCGAGGAGCGGCGCAGCAACTCGTCTATCGCCTCCTTGTTGACCTGGGCGTGATTGGTGCTGTTGACATCAAAGCTGACCGGATAAACGCCTCTATATAAGGTCACCTTTCTACCCGTCTCGGGGTGCTTCGTCAAGGCGAAGATCGGGATGCCGGAGCTGATGCGCGACATCCACAGCGGGGTGGAGCCGGACTCGGTCAGCGCCACGATGGCCTTTACACCCAGATGGTTGGCGGTATACATGGTCGCCATGGCGATGGCTTCGTCTATGCGTTCGAAATGGCTGTGGATGCGGTGATCCGAGACCTGGGCGATCGGCTGCTTTTCCGCCTCGCGGCAGATACGGTCCATCGCCGCCACAGCCTTGGCGGGGTATTTCCCGGACGCCGTCTCGGCGGACAGCATGACGGCGTCGGTGCCGTCCAGCACCGCATTGGCGACGTCGAACACCTCGGCACGGGTGGGGATCTGGTTCTCGATCATGGATTCCATCATCTGCGTGGCGGTGATGGCGACCCGGTTCATGGTGCGGGCCAGCTTGATGATATGCTTCTGCACCGGCGGCAGGGCCGCGTCACCGATCTCCACGCCGAGATCGCCGCGCGCGATCATCACCACATCGCTGGCCTCGATAATCTCTTCCAGGGCATCAATCGCCTCGGCGCGCTCGATCTTGGCGACGATGCCGCCGTGGCCGCCTGCGGCGCGCAGCAGCGCGCGCGCCTCGTGGATGTCGGCGGCGCTGCGCGGAAACGAGACAGCCAGATAATCGGCCTGCAACGCCGCGGCGAGTTTGATGTCGGCACGATCCTTGTCGGTGAGGGCCTGCGCCGACAGACCGCCGCCCTGGCGGTTGATGCCTTTATTGTTGGAGAGTTCGCCGCCCACCACCACACGGGTCACGATCTCGGCGGGCCCGACCTCGTCTACCCACAGCACGATGCGGCCGTCGTCCAGCAGCAGCGTATCAGCCCGTTTGACATCATCGGGGAGACCTTTATAGGTAATGCCCACGCGCTCCCGGTTACCTCCCAGCGGATCGAAGTTGGCATCAAGGATAAACCGCTGACCTTCTTCGAGGATGACCTTGCCGTCCTTGAAACGATCTATGCGGATCTTGGGGCCCTGCAAATCCGCCAGGATTCCGATGGGACGGCCGTAGGCCCGCGCCCGGGCATTGACCATTTCCACCCGGGCCTTATGGTCATCGGGATTGCCGTGGGAAAAATTGAGGCGCACCACGTCCAGCCCGGCCTCTATCATTTTGTCCAGGACTTGGACGTCGTTGGTGGCCGGGCCGAGAGTGGCTACAATTTTGGTGCGTCGGGTCATAGGTCGTTGAGGGGCTAGGAGCTAGGGGCTAGGGGTGAGGGGTTACGCCTCACTCCTAACGCCTCACGCCTCACTTCTGGCTTTGGCTGCGCGCTCTTCCAATATTGCCACCGCGGGCAGTTTCTTGCCTTCCAGGAATTCCAGGAAGGCGCCGCCGCCGGTGGAGATATAGGACAGCTTGGCGTCTATGCCATATTTGGAAATCGCCGCCAGGGTGTCGCCGCCGCCGGCCAGCGAAAACGCCGGGCTGGCGGCGATGGCCTTGGCCAGGGCCTCGGTGCCGGCGGCGAACTGGTCGAACTCGAACACGCCCACCGGTCCGTTCCAGATGATGGTGCCCGCACCCTTGAGGATTTCGGCGAGGCGCGCCGAGGTCTTGGGACCAATGTCGAAAATCATGTCGTCGGCTTCCACTTTGCTGACGTCTTTCAGCGTCGCCTCGGCCGATTCGGAAAATTGCTTGCCGCACACTACATCGGTCGGCACGGGGATCTCCGCACCGCGCGCCTTGGCCTGCTCCGAAAGGCGCTTGGCCTCGGCCACCAGGTCGGGCTCGTAGAGCGACTTGCCCACCGGGTAACCCGCGGCGGCGATAAAGGTATTGGCGATGCCGCCGCCGACGATCAACTGATCTACAATCTTGGACAAGGACTCCAGGATGGTGAGCTTGGTGGACACCTTGGAGCCGCCGACGATGGCGACCATCGGCCGCTTGGGTTCCTTGAGGGCCACATTGAGCGCCTTCAACTCACTGGACAACAAGGGCCCCGCACAGGCGATGGGGGCATACTTCGCCACGCCGTGGGTGGAGGCTTGCGCGCGGTGCGCGGTGCCGAAGGCGTCCATCACAAACACGTCGCACAGCGCGGCCATTTGCTTGGCAAGCTGATCGTCGTTTTTCTCTTCGCCTTTGTTGAAGCGCACGTTCTCGAACAGCACCGCCTCGCCGTTGGCGATCTCTACCCCGCCCTTCAGCCAGTCCTTTATCAGCCGCACCTTCTGGCCAAGCCGCTCGGAAAGATTTGCGGCGATCGGCGCGAGCGAGGATTTCTCGTCGTACACGCCCTCTTCCGGCCGGCCGAGGTGCGACATCACCATCACCTTGGCGCCGACGTTGATGAGGTACTCGATGGTCGGCACCGTGGCGTAGATCCGCGTCTCGTCGGTGATCTCGCCGTTTTTGATCGGCACGTTGAGATCGGCGCGCACCAGTACGCGCTTGCCTTCGAGGTTTCTCAGGTCTTCTAATTTGATAACAGACATTAGTTAATCTCTTGTAAAAGCCATGTAGGGTGGGCAGACAGGCCTTTTGTCTGCCCACGTTGTCTTGAGTTTGCGTGGGCACAAAAACGTGCCCACCCTACCTGACTGCGGTGTTATTTTGCCTGCATTAAGGCGACCGTAGTATCCAACATCCTATTGGAGAAGCCCCACTCATTGTCATACCAGGCCAGCACCTTGACCAGCTTGCCGTCAACGACCTTGGTGAGGGTGGAGTCATAGGTGCTGGAGGCGGGATCGTGGTTGAAGTCCACGGAAACGAGCGGCTTGTCGTTGTAGTTTAACACGCCCTTCAGTTCGCCGTTGGCCGCCTCTTTCATGATGGCGTTGATCTCGCTCACGCTGGTCTCGCGCGCGGCGACGAAGGTCAAGTCCACCAACGACACGTTGATGGTCGGCACGCACACCGCGAAGCCGTCGAGCTTGCCTGCCC
>CAYUAZ010000001.1:0-43568 GCA_964442865.1 uncultured Gammaproteobacteria bacterium | reverse complement strand
CTATGGGCGCGGCGCAGCCGACATGAAGGGCGGCATCGCGGCCATGGTGACCGCGGTGGAGCGCTTTGTTGCGCAACACCCGCAGCATCCCGGCTCCATCGCCCTGCTCATCACCAGCGACGAAGAAGGCCCCAGCACCCACGGCACAGTCAAAGTGGTGGAGTATCTGGAGGCGCGCAAGGAAAAGATAGACTGGTGTTTAATCGGCGAACCCACCTGCGTAAAAACCGTGGGCGACACCATCAAGAATGGGCGGCGTGGGTCACTCACCGGAAAACTTACCGTACACGGCACACAAGGCCACGTCGCCTACCCGCATCTGGCGCTGAATCCGGTGCATGTGTCGGCGCGTGCGCTGGCGGAACTGTGCGCCATAGAGTGGGATCAGGGCAATGAGTTTTTCCCGCCCACCACGTTTCAAATCTCCAACGTACACGCGGGTACCGGCGCGGACAATGTAATTCCGGGCGATCTAGAAATCGTATTCAATTTCCGCTTTTCTACCGAACTCACGCCGGAAAAAATCAAGCAGCGCGTGTTGAAGATTTTGGATGAATACTCGTTCAAATACGACATCGAGTGGCGCTTGTCGGGTCAGCCGTTTCTCACGCCTAGGGGCGAGCTGGTGGAAGCCGTGCGCGATGCGATCAAGGAAATCGCCGGGATCGAAACCGACATTTCCACCTCCGGTGGCACCTCGGACGGCCGCTTCATCGCTCCCACCGGCGCGCAGGTACTGGAGCTAGGCGTGGTGAACGCCAGTATTCACAAACTCAACGAATGCGTGAAGCTCGATGATCTCGATATGCTGAGCAAATTTTACCAGCGTATTCTTGAAAAACTACTGGTTAGGAATTAGCTCGATCATAATCACCGGCCTGACGAGGCAACGGTCTGGTAACCAGTATGACGATACCTTCATCCCAGTTGCTCACTCTCCCAGTTAAGGCAGCCGCCCGTTTCCTTGCCCTTGCTGTGCTCGAAGAAATACGGCGCGCGCCACAGCGTCTTGATAATCCTAAAGACACCGCAGCCCTGCATGATTTCCGCGTCGCATTGCGGCGCTTACGTAGCTGTTTGCGTGCCTACAAGCCTTATCTAAAGGAGAGTCTATCCAAGACGATGCGCCGTCAACTGCGTGAACTGGCCGCTGCGACGCGTACCAGCCGCGACCTCGAAGTACAGCTCGCCTGGCTCTCCCGGCTTGGCGCCCGGCAGCGTATCGGAGCGCACAGGATGCTCCAGCAACTGGAAGACCGCAAAAAGGTAGCCGATAGCGAACTCCATCGCTACATCACCACAAGCTTCAGCCACATCCAGGCCGGACTCAAACGACGCCTGTCTTTCTATACCGTAACCGTGAGCTTGCATAAATCTTCACATGAAAAAAGCTACGCAGAGGTCACTGCAGGGCAGATCGTGCAACTAGGGCAAACATTGCAACGGCATCTTTCAAAAATACAATCAATAACCGATGAGCAAGAAGTTCACCAAGCCCGTATCGCGGGCAAGCGTTTGCGTTATTTATTGGAGCCCTGCGCTGGATCGTTAGAGGGTGGCGCGCCACTCATTGAACGCTTGGAATCCTTGCAGGATCTGCTCGGTGACTTGCACGATGCACACATACTTGCCCACGAGATCGTCATCGCCAACCAGCAGTGGCCGAATGGGGCACAAGAGGTCCGCGGACTCACTGCGCTCCTGAATCGGCTCAACAAACGCAATCAAGAGACATTTTCAAAGTTAGAGGCCGATTGGCTCGACGGTCATGGCAAGGATTTTTTCACGACGCTGAATTGCATCGGTAAAGGCTTACGAAAGTTGAGTAGTTTTAAGACGCCTCTTACCCAAGTAGCAGCCGCTACGCGAAGCCGATTTGGTACACCATAAGCGCACCCAGCACGCAACTGAAGCCGCCCACCAGCGCTATCATTCCATTATGCAGCCAGCCGAGATAACTGGCGGAGAGTCTGAGGGGGATGGCGATGGCGACCGAGAGCAGCGCCATGCCGGCTATGGAGCCGGCGCCGAACAAGACGATGTAGAGCAGCCCCATCGAAAATGACTGCACCGCACCTAGGCTGAGCAGGATCAGCGCGGCCGAACCCGCCATGCCGTGCATCATCCCCACCGCCAGCGCGCGCAGCGGCAGTTTTTCTCTGTGGATATGGTGATGAAGCGAATAGCGGTGTGCGCCTTCGCCAACATGGCTATGGACATGCACATGCTTTACGCTGCTCTCGTGGCTGTGGACATGAAAGTGAATCCGTCGCTGTACGAGGCGGCGCAGTACATCGGCGCCCAAGGCGATGAGCATGAGACCGACTACGAGTTCGAGGCCTTGAGCCATGTATTCGGGGATAGACGTGCCGAGTGCGAGCACGATACCGCCGAACAGCATGAGTGTGAGCGTGTGACCGATGCCCCATGCTATCCCCTGGTGCATGGTTTGGGCGAGCGAGTGCTGGCCGGTGGCCAGCGTCGCCACGGCGGCCAGGTGGTCGGCCTCGGTGGCGTGCTTCATGCCGAGCAGAAAGCCTACGATTAAAATAAACAAACCGGTCATGGCGCGGCGCGCAACTCCTGTTGGCCGATGCTGTGACTGCGCAACCAGCCGTACCAGGCACTCATCCCCTCCCCGGTTTCAGCCGACACGCGGAATATCTCAATGGCGGGATTGACCTGGCGCGCGTAGGCGATGCAGCGCTCGACGTCGAATTTGAGGTGGGGCAGCAGATCAATTTTGTTGAGCAGCATCACACGGCTGGCCTTGAACATGTGCGGATATTTGATCGGCTTGTCTTCACCCTCCGTCACCGAGAGGATCACCACCTTGGCCTGCTCGCCGAGATCGAACAAGGCGGGGCACACCAGGTTGCCGACGTTTTCGATCATTACCACCGATCCGGCCGACGGATTGAGTTGGCGCAGGCCACGCTCCAGCATGTCCGCTTCCAGATGGCATCCGGCGCCGGTATTGATCTGGATTGCGCGGCAGCCGGTGGCGCGGATGCGTTCCGCATCGTTTACGGTCGCCTGATCGCCTTCAATAACGCTGAGTGCAAGCTCGCCCCTGAGATCGTGAATAGTCCGCTCCAGCAGTGTGGTCTTGCCCGAGCCCGGAGAACTTACCAGGTTCAGCGCGAGTATCTCGCGCCCGGCCAGCCAACCCCGGTTGCGCTCGGCGATGAGCTGGTTTTTGGCGAGGATGTCCTGCTCCAGCGTGATGGTGGTTCCCGGCGCATGCGCATGCAGCGCCACCACGCCGGCGTGCTCGTGCGGGTGGTCGTGGCTGTGGGAATGACCGTGCGCGAAATCATGCGGATGGTGATGATGTTCATCGCTGCCATGTGTGTGAGGATGAAAGCGCACATCCGCGCCAGCCCGGGGCGCCGTTATTTTCTCACCGCTTTGCGCATCGGTGTAGACCACCTCATCCGTTTCGGAACAGCCGCATGTGACACACATTACGCCACCTCCATTTCTTTGATTTTCACTTCTTCGCCTGCGATCAGTTGCAGATTCACACTGCCGCAGCCGCAACGGCCAAACAGTTCGCTCAGCGCCACTTCGCCGTCGCAATCGCGGCAACGCGCGCGACCTGCGGTCTCGATGATGTCCAGTGCAGCGCCTTCAACCGGTGTGCCCTGGGCGCAGATATCGAAACAAAAACGCACCGAGTCGGGCAGCACCGCCGCCAGCTTGCCGATCTCCAGCGTCACGCGGATGACCCGCGCACCGTTGGCGCGCTCGGCGCAGATGGCCACCACATTGCGCGTAATGCCGAGTTCGTGCACGGGTTAGCAAATTCTCGGCAGTTGCTCGCCGACCAGCATATCCACAATGCGCTCGCCGCCGAAGATCGTGGTGAGCAAGGCCACACCTTGCGGCGCCGCGCTCACCTCGCCAATAATTGCAGCGTCGCTGCCGGCAGGATGGGCGCGCATGGCGGTGAGTACGGCTGTGGCATATTCTTTCGGCACCACTGCGATCAATTTTCCTTCATTGGCCATGTACAAAGGATCGAGCCCCAGTATTTCGCACACGCCTTTGACCACCTCATGCACCGGCAGGCTGCTTTCCTTGAAGCGCATGCACACCGAGGAGGCTTGCGCGATTTCATTCAACACCGTGGCGATGCCGCCGCGCGTCGCGTCGCGCAGGCAGTGAATATCCGGGCAGACGGCGAGCATGGCGGAGATCAACCCATGCAGCGGCTGACAGTCGCTGAGGATGGGTGCGTCGAGGGCGAGATCCTGACGCGCGCCGAGAATGGCCGCGCCGTGGTCGCCGATGGTTCCGTTCACCAGTATCACATCGCCGGGCCGGGCGCGGCTGGCAGCGATATTGACGCCGTGTGGAATAATGCCGATGCCTGCAGTGTTGATAAATAATTTATCCGCAGCTCCCCTATGTACCACCTTGGTATCGCCGGTGACGATGGCGACACCCGCCGCGCGCGCCGCTTCCGCCATGGAGCACGCCACACGGCGCAGCAGCTCTACGTCCAGACCTTCTTCGAGTATCATGCCGCAACTCAAATACAAGGGACGCGCGCCGCTCACGGCCAAATCATTCACGGTACCGTTCACCGCCAGCGTGCCGATGTCGCCGCCAGGAAAGAACAATGGATCCACCACGTAGGAATCGGTGGTGAAGGCAAGCCGGTCGCCATGGGCAAGCAAATCCGCCAGATTAAAACGCGCCTGGTCTTCCAGTAGTGACAGTGTGGGATTATCGAAGTTACCGACAAAAATGTCGTCAATCAGATCACGCATGGCCTTGCCGCCGCTGCCGTGCGACAGCGTGATGCGCGTATCGCGCAGCTTGCCGCTGCGGCGGCGGATCGGGCTCAGCTCCGGACGGATCTCAAGTACCTGGCTCATGCAATCTCTCCCGCTGCCAGCAGAACTTCATCCGCGCGCTCGCGGATCAAGCGTGCCATTTCCACGCCGCCGTAATTGTAATAGGCCGCGCACGCGCCTTCGGAGGACACCATGAGCGCGCCGAGCGGTGTTTCCGGTGTGCAGGCACGGCCAAACACCTTGCACTCCCAGGGTTTGATCACGCCCTTCAACACCTCGCCGCACTGACAGGATTTGGGATCGGCAATCTTGAGATTAGGGACGGAGAATCTGCGTTCGGCGTCGAAGCGCCCGTAAGCCTCACGCAGACGAATGCCGGAGTGGTCAATCGAGCCCAGGCCGCGCCACTCAAAAAATTCGCGCAACTCAAACACCCGGCTGACGGCGGTGAGCGCCTGATCGTTGCCGGTCTCAGGCACGATGCGCTGGTACTGGTTCTCGACCTCACAACGGCCCTCGGCGATTTGTTTGAGCAGCATCCACACTGATTGCAGAATATCCAGCGGCTCGAAACCGGCGACCACTATCGGTTTGCGATAGTGTTTGGCGATAAACGCATAGGGTTCGGTACCGATCACCATGCTCACATGCCCAGGCCCCAGGAAGCCGTCCAGCGTCAGTTCGGGCGAATCCAGAATCGCCTTGATGGTGGGGATGATAGTGATGTGATTGCAGAACAACGAAAAATTCTTGATGCCTTCGCGCTCCGCCTGGAGTACGGTGAGCGCGGTGCTGGGCATGGTGGTCTCGAAACCCAGCGCGAAGAAGATCACTTCTTTATCGGGATGCGCGCGCGCCAGCTTCAAGGCGTCCATGGGCGAGTACACCATGCGCACGTCCGCGCCGTCGGCCTTGGCCTGCAGCAGATTCTTCTTCGACCCCGGCACGCGCATGGCGTCGCCAAAGGTAGTAAAGATGACCTGCGGATGCTGGGCCAGCGCCACGCAATCATCCACCCGCCCCATGGGCAATACGCACACCGGGCAACCGGGGCCGTGCACGAACTCGATGGCCTTGGGCAGCATCGGCTCGATGCCGTATTTGAAAATGGAATGGGTGTGGCCGCCGCACACTTCCATCAGTTGCAGCGGGCGTTGCTTGCACACCTCAATGCGCTGAACCAGCGTCTCAATTTCGCGCAGCAGCACTTTGGCCTTTTCGGGATCGCGGAATTCGTCTGCGTATTTCATGGGCACCTCTAAAAATAGTGGATTTTGGCTTTAGGCAAGGCGAAATTCTGCGAGGAAGCGCAGTGTACACGCCAGTCTACCGCTTCCCGGCCCCGCATTCCGAGCAGACTTTCAACGCCGCATAAAGACAAAAGACGCATTTTTAGAGGTGCCCTCATGTCTGCGCCTCTGGCTCAAGATTGCCGCGCTGATCCGCGAGCAGGGTGTGCACCAAGTCCCACAGGATGTGATAAATCGCCACATGCGTTTCCTGGATGCGATGGATGCTGTCGGTGCGTACAGTCAGGCAATGATCGAGCTGCGGGCTTTGCGCCATACGGCCGCCGTCCATGCCGGTCAGGCCTATCGTCGTCATACCCATCTCTTTCGCTTGCGTAAACGCCGCCAGCAGATTTTCCGAATTGCCGCTGGTCGAAATGCCGATCAGGCCGTCGCCGCGCCGGCCCTGGGCGATGATCTGGCGCACGAAGATATGCTTGAAACCGACATCGTTGCCCACCGCCGTCAGCATCGCCGTGTCCGCCACCAGATTGATGGCGGTGAGCGCCGGGCGGCCCGCCGTGACCGGGTGCAGAAACTCCACGGCGATATGCGCGGCGTCGCAACTGGAGCCGCCGTTGCCCATGGTGAACAAGCGCCCGTCGCCGAGATAAATGCCGGCGATGGCGCGCGCCGTGTCCACCACCTGCTGTGCGTGCGTGGCAAAAAAATCTTGCTTGGTCTCGACGCTGTGGGATGACTTCTGGCGCACCGATTCCAGCAGCGCGATATTCTCACGCGCCGCATCTTTCTTGCCGCCGTGCAGAAACGGGTAGAGGGCCTGGAGGTGGGCGTTGGCATCGGTCATAGTTCAGACTCGCGCGGATTCGCGCATCGCCCGCAACTCGTCCTGTATCTCGCCCAGCTCCGTCAACAGTTGCAGCGTCTTCATCGCCTCCTCTTCGTCAATGCGGCTCATGGCGAAGCCGACGTGCACCAGCACCCAGTCGCCGACGCAGGAGGCTACCGGGTGGTTTTCATTGACCACGCAGGCGATGTTGATCTCGCGCTTCACGCCGCTGACGTTGACGATGGCGAGTTTTTTGGCGTGGTCGCTCACTTCTACAATTTGTCCGGGAATGCCCAGGCACATATCAGCCTCCGTTAGTTACACCCATGACCGCGAGCGCTTGCGCCGCCGCGATGACTGCCTGGCCCAGGGCCAGCCCGCCATCATTGGCGGGTAGCTGGCGGTGTGTCAGTACGCGAAAACCCTGCCGCTCCAACCGCATCACCACCTGCTCAAACAGCACGCGATTCTGAAATACGCCGCCGGAGAGTGCGACGGTCATGATCGGTTCTGCGCCGCTTTCATAGCGGCTCAGTTTTTCGACCATGCGCGCGATGACGATGGCGAGCCCTTTGTGAAAGCGCGCCGCGATTACCGGCACGGGTGTGGCGAGTATCAGATCACCGAGCAGCGCCTGCCACATGGCGAGCGGTTCTATATAAGGGAGGTTGTTGGTCTTGAGACGCGGGATGGCGAACGGATAGGCGAGTTCATCGCTTTCCTCCGCCAACGTGCGCTGATCCACCCGCGCCTCGAATTCAATCGCGGCCTGACCCTCGTACAGCGCCTGCTCACGGCATATCCCCGCCGCTGCGGCGGCAGCATCGAACAACCGTCCGCAGGAACTCGCCAGCGGGCTGTTGACGCCGGTTGCGATCATGCCATCGAGCAGTTTGCGCGGTTGGGTTTCGAGAAACCGGTAGAGATCGAGTTCACTGTAATTCATGCTGAAGCGCGCCCAGCCCATTTCCGCCATCAGGTGCGCGTAGGTGTTGCGCCAGGGTTGGCGCATGGCCTGCTCTCCGCCCGGCAGAGCGACCGGCTTGAACGTCCCCAGGCGCTTGCATGCGCGGTAGTCGGCCAGCAGAAATTCCCCGCCCCACAGCGTGCCGTCGGCCCCATAGCCGAGGCCGTCGAGGGCAACGCCGAGCACCGGCCCGGCATCGAGCGCGATACCGTTCTCCGCCAGGCAGGCGGCGATATGGGCGTGATGATGCTGCACTTCCGTGAGTGTGAGCGACTGCTGTGCAGCACGCTCCCGGCCGAGCTTGCCTGATAGATATTCGGGATGCCTATCCACGGCGATGACGCGCGGTGTGTGTTCGAACAGTTTCAGATATTGCTCGATGGAGCGGGTGTAGTCGGCGTGGGTCGCGGCGTTTTCCAGATCGCCCATGTGATGCGAGAGTATGACTTGGCCTGCGCGTAGCAGACAAAAGGTGTTTTTTAATTCGCCACCCATAGCGAGCACCGCAGGCGCCGCCGAAAATCCCGGTGGCAGCGGCAAGGTCGCCGGCGCATAGCCGCGTGCGCGGCGCAGCAGGCGCGGCGCAGCGTCGGCCACACCCACCACTGAGTCGTCCACGCGGCACGCGATGTCGCGGTCGTGCAGCAGAAAATATTCGGCGACACCCCCCAGCCGCGTGCGGGCCTCGGCGTTGTCTATGCACTGAGGCTCGTCGGACAGATTGCCGCTGGTCAACACGATGGGCCGGTTCATGCGGCGCAGCATGAGATGGTGCAGCGGCGTATTGGGCAACATAAAGCCCAGGGTTTTCACGCCCGGCGCGACGCTGGCGGCAACGTGGCCGGCGCCCTCCGCGTTCATAATCACGATTGGCGCGGCGGGGCTTTGCAGCAACGTCTCTTCGATTTCAGTCACGGTACAGTAACGGCGTATCACCTCCAGGTCGCGCGCCATCAGCGCGAAGGGTTTGCGTTCACGCTGTTTGAGTTGGCGCAGACGCGCCACGGTGGTTTCGTTGCTGGCGTCACAGGCGAGCTGGAATCCGCCCAGGCCCTTGATGGCGACGATGTGTCCGCGCTGCAACAGCGAGCAGACCGCATCCACCGCGTCCAGCGTGGTGAGCGTGTCCAGCGCGATGGCGGCGCCGTCGGCGCGCTCCAGCCAGGCGCGCGGGCCGCAGGCGTGGCAGGCTATCGGTTGCGCGTGGAAGCGGCGATCGTTCGGGTCGTGATACTCGGCGGCACACGCGGGGCACAGCGCGAACGCGCGCAGCGTGGTCGCGGTGCGGTCGTAGGGAATGGCCTCGATGATGGATAGCCTGGGCCCGCAGTGGGTGCAGTTGGTGAAGGGGTAGCGGTAACGTCGCGCGAAGGGATCGAACACCTCCTTGATGCATTCGGGACAGCTTGCCGCGTCGGGCACGACGCCGGTGTTGATTTGCAAGTGTAGGCCGTTGGCCTGGCTCGCCTTGATGCAAAAATCCGCGTCCTGCGGCAGCAGCGCGGCCGGCTCACGCTCTATGCGATCAATACGCGCGAGCGGCGGTGCTTCACGCGATAAGGCATACACAAATGCTTCGACGCATGCCGCCATGCCGCAGACGTGGATGCTGACGCCCTCCACGTCGTTCGCCACCCACCCGCGCAGGCCGTAGCGTTGAGCGAGCCGCCACACGGTGGGACGGAAACCCACGCCCTGCACCAGACCGCGCACGCGGATAAATTCGGCGTGTTCCGGTACGACTTCGGGCATGGTCATGGTATTCATGGCGCCAAGTCTTCCGCAATCCGCCACAACAACACGCGATTGTTGCCGGAATCGGCGACGGCCACCAGGCCGGCGCAGTGCGTGACTCCGTAAGGCCAGCACAAACTGTCGTGTGCGGGCAGTTGCCAGCGGTTGTCGCCCTTGGCGCGGAAATCGGGTTGCGCGCTCAGTGCACGGGCGGGCGCGCCGGTGTGGCAATCGTCGGCGTGCCAGGCGATGAGACGCGAATTGGCGGTGTCTGCGGCCATCAACCAGTTTCCGGCTGCGGCACAGCCGTAGGGCATATTCAAACTGGCCTCGTTCGGCCAGTAGAGCGACTGGTTGTTGTCCACTGAACTAACATCGCTCTGTCCGAGGGTGTGATCGCAAGGGGTGTTGTTCTGAGTGGGCACGGTGTCCCAGACCATAATCCGGTTGTTGCCGGCGTCAGATACACACAACCGGTCCTGCCATAACGTCAGGCCATGCGGCCAACGCATGCTGGAGGCACTCGGCTCTCCGCCGGCGTTTTCGTCGCGACAGGTGAAACCCTGCTGACCGAGCACCAAGTCGGCGGCTTGCCCGTTGTGCGCGGGCAAACCGTTCCACATCAGCACGCGCCGGTTGCCGCTGTCGGCCACCCACAAGCGGGCGCCGTCCCAATGGATACCATAAGGCCAGAACAGACTATCGGCAGTTGGATTTTCGGCGCCGCGATTGGCCTGCATGGAATTAAAATCCTGTTGACCGAGCACGAGGTCGGCGGGCGTGTTGTGGTCACACGGCAACCGGCGCCAGATCAGCACGCGATGGTTCCAGGCATCCGCCACGGCGAGGCCTGCGCCGCACGGCGTGATGCCGGTAGGCACATTGAGTGTCGCAGCTCCAGGCTCGCCCTTGGCGTTACGTCCTTCATGCCGGAAGTCCGGCTGCCCGATGATCCAGTCCGCAGGAGTATCGCTCGTGAGCGGCGCGCGCGCCCAACCGAGCAGCCGATGATGGCCGGTATCGCTCACCCACAGCGGGCCCTCGTCGCCCGCGAGACAAGCGCCGCGCGGCCCGAACAGAGAAATTGCATCCGGTTTCACCGGCACCGCGAGGCCATCACTGCCCGGCGCGCCGCCGATGCTCACCTGCGGCCCGCCCCGCGCCAACAGCGCAACACTCGCCGGGCCGGGCAAGGGTGCTTGCTTTAAGGACGACGTGAGACTGACACGCAGAGCGGTGGTCATGACGTTAGCGCTTATGAAGAAATCGTAGCGAGCAAGTCCGGCCGCTAGGCGCCCGGAGCGCAGGAACCGGAGTTGACACGCTAGTCAATGAGGATTCCGAGCACCGCGCAACGACGCGGACGGACTGCGCAGTAGATTTATTCATAAGCGCTCATTCCTCCAGCCGGACCTGCACCCGATCACTCACTACCCGCACCGCATGTACCTTGAGTTGCACCTCGGGCGCGGTGAGGCATTCACCAGTTTCCAGCAGATACTGAAAGCCGTGATAGGAGCAGGTGATGACACCCTCACGCACCTCACCCATTTCCAGGGGCATGCCGAGATGCGCGCAACTGTTGTCGAAACAACTGACGCGACTGCCTTGCTTGCTGAGCAGCACCGAGCGCCCCTTGATCTTGCGTTCGGTGATGCCGCCTTCCGGAATTTCATTCAGGCCGGCTGCGTCTACCCAGCCCGATTTCGCATGCAGCGCAAAGGGGCTGATGAAATGGACCACGGACTCGCCGTTTTTCACGACGCCGTGCTGGGATTCCGATGGGCCTTTGCTGACTTGATTGATATGAACAATTTCAGGACAGTGCGCGCGAATTGCCTTTTCCACACCTTCAGTCAACGTCTGGCTCGATGCGGGACAGCCGTGGCAGGACCCGATCAGGCGGATCTCAACGGTATCCGGCGGCTTGACTGCAACGAGTTCCACGTTGCCGCCGTGCGTAGCCATATACGGCCGCACTTCATCCAGTGCTTTTTCAATGCGGGTTTGCAACGACTCCTTCACCAAGCCATGGAAACGTAACACACCGTAGATCAACGGGTCGTTCAAGGCTTCCCTCATTCGCGCATAGCTTGCCGGATCATCCTTGAGGACACGGATCAAGCGCTTCAGCGCCTCCTTGTTTAATTCCTCGATGGCGGACTTGAGTACCTGCACAGTAAGCATGTGCGTCTCGTCCCAGCCTGCGACGATGGCCTCCAAGCTGGTGATCGCCCGCACTCGCCGTTCCAGATCGGCGTCGGAATCTTCACCAGACGGCTGAGTAATTTGATCGGGTGCGGCGCTGTTCATGAAAGCACACTCAGGAATATTTGAGGTTCTTGAATAAATAGGGCTGGAGCGCGCCACTACCCAGCGCCGTGATCACCACCGCGAGCCACAACGGCACACTGATCTTGGCCAGCACGACGACTGCAACCAGCGCCACGCAGACACCGATCAGCCATTTTTTCAACACCTCAAGCGGCTCGCGGAACAGCTTGCCCTTAAGGAACAACATGAGTGAATTGGAAAACAGGGCCCACATAACCAACTCCTTTAAATGAATGCCAAAATGATTAAACCGAGGAGTATCCCCGGCACAGCTCCAGTCGGGCCGAACATCGCCCCCATCGAGGCTGCCAGTTCGTTACCTAAATCTTTTCCGGCGAGCTTGACAGCCGCGATGGCCCCACCCGCCATTGACAGCAGAAAGATAACAACCGTCCAGATTAGTACGGTCAGGATGTTCAGTTGTCCAGACAGCAGTTGGTGCATGAATGTTTCCATAATAATCTCTCCAAAAAAGCTGCTTAAGCAACGTCCGCGCGACCATCGCCATTGCTGTGGCGGTCACTCAACTGGCTGGACGCGAGCTCCTGTATGATTTCCGCCAAGGCATCGTCCACTACGCCTGCACTGCCAGGCTGCTGGAGGCGCGTGAAGATGGACTTTGCCTCCGCGTAAAGCTCACGCGCGCGGGTCAGGTTACTGCGCTTGCCGGTCGCTCCCGGCGTCCTGCCTCCCGCGACACTGGTAGTACCCTTCGCTGTCGCTCTTCCCTGTACATCGGAAATCGAATTCTCCGGATCATCCGGCAGGTTCCTCAACACATTGGCCTTGTTGGAAATGGTGTTGGCGTATTCCAGCGGCGTGTCGCGGACGTTGCGCACCTTGAGCGCCTCGTCGTAGGCCTCCAGCGCACGCAGATTGTTCTCCAGGGCATGACCGCTGGACACATACTGTAGAGCATTGCCCAGATTGTTCTGGATCATCGCGTACTCGGTCGGGTGATCCACCAAATTGATGACCTTAAGGACTTCTTCGAACGATTGCACCGCGAGGGCTTCACGCATCTTGCCGCGCTCGTCGGAAAGCGGGATCGCCAGATAGGCGATGGCGAGATTATTGTGCAGGATGGCGTATTCCTGCGGGTAGGCCTCGCGCGTGAACACCCGTAACGAACGGTGGTAACACTGCACGGCGTCGTGGATGCGCGCCATACCGGAACCGGCAAGCGATTGCAGCGTGAGCCCCAAGTTCATTTCAGTTTCGGCGGTTTCTTCCGGGCGGCCCTTTTCCTTCAATACCGGCAAAGCCTCTTCATAGCAGGCCTGTGCCTTGTACAAGGCCTCGACGCCACCGTCGGGGAGGGCTTGCAGCGCGGTGCCCATGCGCGCACGCACACGCGCCTGAAGTAGCGGGGCTTCGGCTGGACATGTCGCCAGTGCGCGTTCGTAGAGGGCTACGGCTTGATGCAGTTGATCGAGGGTCTTGGGGCGGGTCTGCATGCCCATGGCGATTTCCATGAGCATCTCGGCCTTTTCCTCGGGCGTCGCCGCATCGGACTCGACCGCCTGCAGCGCGGCGTCGAACTGGGACATGGACAGGGTTTGTGCCACTTTCACCTCCAGGATGCGGATTTTTTATGGATTTTGGGATGTGATTTTTTCTTGTTTTCGAGTCTAGGACCAAGGAATCTAACTGTCCAGTATTTTTTCAATATGCAAAGTATCTTTACACTTTATGCCCTGTTTTTGGAATTCCCGCTACGGCCAGAGCGGCCAATTCGCTGCTCCAATGAACGGGGACGGTGCGCTCCTGAAAATCCTCGACAAAACCTTGCGCCCGGAAAAATTCCTGCGCGTGGATGACCCGGTCGCCGCGCGCATTGCGGATTTTTAACAGCAATCCTCCGCCGGACTCCAGGGTGAGCGGCACGATCATGACCATCTCTTCGCGGGCGATTAACGCCACTGACTGGATGTCCGGAAAATATTGATCGCACGTCTCGCGTGCGAGATAGAGATTGCCGCGCAGCACGGACACCAGGTGCTGCGCTGTGTCAGCGTCGCCCTGCGCCAGAGAGTCAGATGGATGGGTATTCATCAATGATGCGCCGGATGTCAGCAATCACCTTGTCCGCCGCAGCACGCACGAGGTCGCTAAGTTCGAGGCCGAAATCGAGGCTGGCGGATTCAATCAGATACACGCTTACATCGGTCGGAAAGCTGTCGCGGAAAATTTTGCGACCTGCGGCGAGCGCGTGATCCCAGCGGAAGTCATGCAGGCTGTAGCTGGGCTCGCGCTCCGCCGCCAGTTCCTCTCCCGGCACCTCATAGATGGCGCCGGGTTCTGAACCGGTCTGCGCTGCATCCACGATGATGAGTTTGTGCGCGCCACGCGCATGGAACATAACGTCCATGCCGCCGGTGCCCGCATCGAACACCCGCACATTGTCGCGCGGCCGCTGGCGCAGATAGGACTGCAACGACTGTGCGACAAAAACGCCTACGCCGTCATCGCACCGGTTAGAGTTTCCGCAGCCGATAACCGTAAGCACTGATTATTCAGATTCGCCACAAACGACACCACCAGTTAGGCTCCACCGGCACCGCAAGTTCCGGCAGATCGCACCACTTGCGATGCACCAGGTAATACATGCATTCCTGGCAGCGCATCTGATCTTCGCCATAGGGCTTGTCAATAAAGCCCGACAACACCAATTTCCCTGTCAGGTCATCCGGATTCAACTCACGCAGCGCCGTGAGCAGGTTACCGAACTCGCGGTCGGTCTCAGGGAAGGGTTCGGTCTGTGTTTGCAGCCCGTCTGCCATCATTTTGGCGATGCGTGCCCGCAAGGCGTTTTCTTGGTCGCTATGCATCTCCAGGGTCTCCATAAAAAAGGGGCACACAGCATGCCCCCTTTTTAGATTGTACGGCGTTCGATAACTTATTTCAGCAGTAGCACTCTCACCCGGTACGGAACCGCGCCAACTCCTTGCCGGTCTTGGCGTCGTGGGCATGCACCGTGCATACCAGGCAGGAGTCGAAAGAGCGCGCCACATGACCCACTTCGACCGGGTCGGTCGGGTCGGCGATGGGCGCGCCGATCAAGGCTTCCTCGATCGGTCCGCGGATGCCCTTGCCGTCACGCGGACCCACGTTCCAGGTGGTCGGCGCAACGATCTGGTAATTCTTGATCTTGCCGTCCTTCACCTCGATCCAATGGCACAGCGCCCCGCGGATCGCCTCGGTCGCGCCCCAGCCGCGCCCATCGCGCTCCTTGGGCTTGATATACCACGGATCGTTGAGACGGAACTCACGTAGACAGTGTTCGGCCTGGCGATAGAGCTTGATGGTCTCGTGCATGCGCGCGATCTGGCGCAGGTGCAGGCTCGGGCCACCCATCTTCTTGTACATGTCCAGGATCAGCCCGTCGTAGTGCTGCCACGGCTCACCGTGTTTGCCGCCCGCTATAAGTTGACGCGCAAACGGTCCGGCTTCGAGGCGGCCATTTTCACTATGGTTGACGGCAGTCGCCCACGAATAGGCGCCCTTGAAATCGGTGTCATTTTTTTGCGTGGCGCGAGTGACGCGGTCGTACGGGTGCATGTCTGCGGTTCCCTCGTCGTACCACGAGTGCGACACGTTCTCGCGCGCCTTGTCCTGCGACATCAGCGTATGCTTATCGGTCTTGCCGTCGTAGACGCCGCTCTTCATGATCAGCGCGGCATTGCGACCCTCAATGGTGGGCTTCTGGTACTTGTCCTCGTGCGGCAGATAGCCCCAGGAGATGTAGCGGCCGACACCGCCGCCGTACTTGTCGAGGCCGATATCCAGCCCCATGCGCCAGTAAAAGCCGAGGTCGGAATTGGCATGGGCGGGACTCTCGTCCAGCCAGGCCATGAAGTCGTTGTAGGTCTTGATCTGCTCGTAGCGCTCCAGCGAACAACCCAGCCAGCACGACTCGAGCCAGTTTTTCTTGAAGTACTCGAGGAGCGACCAGGAGCGGGTGACATCCGACAAGGTCGGCGCGCACATGACGCCGCCCGGCACCATATAGCTCGAATGCGGCCACTGGCCCCCGAGCAGGGCGTAGATCTCGACCGGCTTGCCGGAGATGGTGACGCCCAGCTCGTAAGACGTACCGGTGAACGGCGCGAAACGCTTGCACGCCTCTTCGTAATACTTGCTCTTGCGGTATTTCTTGTTGGTCAGGTCAATCGCGTACAGGCCGTAGAAATAGCGCGGCTGGCTTTGCAGGCTCTCCACGATCTGGCCCAGATTGCGCGCCAGAATCGCGTTGCGCGGCACCTCGGTTTGCCATGCGGTGTCTAGCGCCCATGCGGCGCACGTGAGATGCGAAGCGCCGCAGATGCCGCAGGCGCGCGGTGTGACCACCAGCCCGGCCTGCGGATCCTTGTCGCGCAGGATAATTTCAAAACCGCGGAACAGCTCCGCCGAGGTCCAGGCGTTGGTGACTACGCCGTTCTCGATATCAACGCGCACATCGAGATCGCCCTCGACACGCCCGACCGGTGAGATGTCTAATGTTTGCACAGCCATGATGTTATCTCCTCAGATTTCCTGACCACGCTAAACCACGAACATGTCTTGTTCAGCCCAGGCCGGCGCTGCATTTTTCGCCGCCCCGGTGAGCGCGATATAGCCTGTCTTGTTGATCCCGGTGGGCAGATCCTTGGGTACGCCCATCACCGTCTGGGTCTTGAACAGGGTGCCGGGGGCAAGATCGAAAAACGGGAACTCGGGTTCGGTACAACCCAGGCAGGGCATGCCGGAACGGGTCTTGGACGACTGCCGGTTCCAGAGAATACGGTTGCAGGGCGAATGCGTCATCGGCCCGCGACAGCCCAGATCATAGAACAAACAACCCTTGCGCTGGCCGAATTCGGTGGCTGAGACCTTGTAGGCAAAGTGCATGTTGCGGGTACAACCGGTTTGCGTGAAGCTGCTGAAAAACGTCTTCGGCCGCTGGAAGTCGTCAATCGCGATGTCGCCGCCGCGACCGGTCGCAATCGCCACCACGATTTGCGTGATCCAGTCCGGGTGCGCCGGGCAGCCAGGGATATTGACCACGGGCAGGCCGGACTTGGATTTGAAGTTGCTGCCGAGAAAGCCACCCTTGTCACGCTTCAAAAACTGCATGCCGCGCGACTCGCTGGGATTGGGCGCCGTGGCCGGGATGCCGCCCCAGGTCGCGCAGTCGCCGACGGCCACAACAAAGGTAGCCACATCGGAAAGCGCCTTCACCCACTCCTGCATCGCCTTGCCCGCGAAGCGGTTCCATTGACCGGTGCCGTTGGGTGCAGTGACCACAGTGCCTTCGAAAACGAAAATGTCGAGCGGGATTGCACCCGACACGCAATCGCGGAGAAGCTTCTGGAGGTTGTCGCCCAACTCGACACCGAGTGACGGATGCCACAGGATATTGATGCCGAAGTCGGTGACCAGGTCACAGGCGCTGGGTTCTTCGGCGTTCAGAAATGACATCGTATTTCCGGAACACGCCCCTCCTTGCAGCCAGAGCAGATTTGCCATCTTGGAGCTCCTTCTTAATGTGTGTGCGGGAACAAACCGGTAGCCCTTGGCGGTGCAATCGTCGGGCGTCCTTTACCCCAAGGCAATCAGCGTGCCAGCGCCACGATGAGCAAATTATATATATCGTATCAAAGAGTTATAAAATACGAACTGATAGAATTCATTGGAATGGATTGAAAAGTTTCTTTGCACCTAACGGGAAGTGCAAATTAACTTTATAAACGAGCGGGCAGTAATGACGCGGGGATTCAGCGGTTGCGATTGCCACACACAGGACACTCGGCCTCCAGGGTGTAGCCAAACCAAATGCCCTGGCAACGGCTACACCAATGGCCATTGGTCTGTTCTAGGGTAAGTCCGAGTTGACGCGCGAGGGGCGTGATGCCGAGATCCTTGAACCCTCCCGGCGTAGCGGGTGGGCTAATACGTGAATACGGGAACGGGTGGGTTCCTGCTTTTACATCCGGGCCGGACGGGTCGCTGGGGTCTTCCGACATAGACGCCTCCTACTAGGCACTCTTCATATCCAGTTTATAGCGCCTGATCTTGTTGGTCAGACCCACGCGCGATATACCTAATTCCAGCGCCGCGCGGCTGCGATTCCATTTGTGCCTGAGCAATGACTGCGCTACCAGATACTCCTCCAGGGACTCGACTTTGTCCTTGAGCGTCCCCTGCTGGGCAAGAAAAGCGTCCTGTCCCTCCTTGCCCTCCTTTGCAGTCAGGCGCGCGAACTCCGGCGACATCAACTTCACCGAGAGAAATTCGCCGTCCTCCGCCAGCGCCACCATGCGCCGCACTTCGTTTTCCAGTTCGCGCACGTTGCCGGGGAAAGGGTGGGCCTTGAGGCGCTGCAACACCTCGGACGATATCCCCGCGATCTTGCGGTGTATCCCTTCCGCGTATTTCTTCGCGGCGTGTTCGGCCAGTATCGGGATGTCTTCTACCCGCTCACGTAGCGGCGGAATGTTCAATTCGAAGCCGCGTAACCGATAGTAAAGATCACGGCGAAACCTACCCTGCTCCACCAGCTCCTGCAACGGCCGGTTCGATGCGGCGATAATCCGGACGTTGCAGTGGCGGGTCAGATGGGTTCCCAGCGGTTTGACCTCGCCCTCCTGCAAAAATCTCAGCAAGTTCACTTGAAACGACGGCGACACATCGGAAATCTCGTCGAGAAACACCGTGCCGCCATCGGCGGCGGGGAACAGTCCCAGCCGGTCGCTGATGGCGCCGGTATAAGCGCCGCGTTTGTGTCCAAAGAGTTCCGAATGCAGCAATTCGTCAGGCAGCGCACCGCAGTTCTGGGCGAGGAACGGGAAATCCCTCCGGCTGCTGAAAAAATGCACCGCCCGCGCCATCAGCTCCTTGCCTGTCCCGGTTTCACCCTCAATCAGCACCGGCAGATCCGTGGCCGCCGCCTTGCGGGCCAGGTTGCAGACAGCGCCCATGCTATCGCTCGCGTAAATTAACTTATCGAACTCGTAACTGTCCTGCAACAGCTTGACCATATGGTCGTTCTGCCGCCGCAATACGGTGTCGGCGAACTTGAGTTCCCGGCTCAGGTAACGATGCCGCCGCGCCAGTTCGCGGCTTTCGAGGGCTCGTTTGACCAACAGCAATAAATGGTCGGGTTGCCAGGGCTTGGGCACTACTTGATAGACGGCCGCATCGTTGATCAAGCGGATCAAATCCAGGTGATCCGTGGTCTCGGTAATCAGGATGCGTATGGATTCGGGATGGGAAATTCGCGTTTCCCGAAAGAACTCGACAGCATTCCTGTCCGGCAATCGCTGGTCGCACAGCACCAGATCCACTTCTTCACTGTTCAGGATATGCAGCGCGTCGCGGACCGACGTGGCGGTCAATACACGGTAGTCTTCCTCAAGACGATAAACCAATGAAATCCGGGCCGGGGTCTCATCATTGACCACCAGAACCGTCCATGTGCCATCGGCTTGCATAATAGTTACCTTCCAAGTCGCATACTTGGTTAACAATCTACCATAGCACTATGGAATGTCAAATGAAGAAGAGGCTACCGAGCAAGGACACGCGGTTGATGCGGAACAGCTCTTAGACAAGCTCTAAAGCGGGTATCAAGACTCGGCAGATAACGCCGGCTCGGCGGCAACCGCCTTACTGCGCCTGCTTCTCAGTAGTACGTAAAACACCGGCGTGAGCAACAGGCCGAACAAGGTGACGCCCAGCATTCCGGCGAAGACAGCGACACCCATCGCCTGACGCATCTCGGAACCAGCGCCGCTGGACACCACCAGCGGGAATACACCCATGATGAACGCCATCGAGGTCATCAGAATCGGGCGCAGGCGCAGGCGGCAGGCCTCCAGTGCGGCGCTCACCACGTCCCGGCCCTGTATCTCCAGTTCCCGTGCGAACTCGACGATCAGGATCGCGTTTTTGCACGCCAGCCCCACCAGTACAATAAACCCGATCTGGGTGAAGATATTGTTATCGTTACCGAACAACCACACACCCGTGATGGCGCACAACAGACACATCGGCACGATCAAAATCACCGCGAGCGGCAACGTCCAGCTTTCGTAGAGCGAGGCAAGCACCAGAAACACCAGCAACACGCAGAGCGGGAACACCAGCAGGGTGGTGTTGCCGGCGAGGATTTGCTGATAGGTGAGATCGGTCCATTCAAAAGTAATGCCGTTGGGTAGCGTTTCCTTGGCGAGCTTTTCGATGAGCCCCTGCGCCTGTCCGGAGCTGAAGCCGGGCGCAGGCGCGCCGTTGAGATCAGCAGACAGATAACCGTTGTAACGCAGCACGCGATCTGGCCCGTAACTGGGGGCGACCTTGAGTACGCTGCCGAGCGGCACCATCTCGCCCGAATTATTGCGCGTCTTTAATTGCATGATGTCATCGGCGTGCGCGCGGAACGGCGCGTCGGCCTGCACGATCACCTGGTAGGTGCGCCCGAAGCGGTTGAAATCGTTGGCATACAGCGAGCCGAGATAAATCTGCATGGTCTCGAACACGTCATTGACGTTCACGCCCAGGCGCTTGGCCTTGACGCGATCCACGTCGGCGTAGAGTTGGGGCACATTGATTTGATAACCGGAGAACACCCCGGCCAGCCCCGGCGTCTGGTAGGCCTTGCCGATCAGGGCCTGGGTGGCTTGATATAATTCTTCATATCCCAGATCGGCGCGATCTTCGATCTGCATCTTGAAGCCGCCAATAGTGCCGAGACCCATCACCGCAGGCGGCGGAAACACCGCGATGAAGGCGTCCTGGATGCCGGAGAGTTTTTGATTCAACGCATCGGCGATGGCGAAGCCTGACAGTTCCGGCGACTTGCGCTCGCTGAAGTCTTGCAACGTAAAAAATACAATCCCGGCGTTGGAGCTGTTGGTAAAGCCATTGATAGACAGCCCGGGAAAGGCCACCGAGTCGCTCACGCCGGGCTGCTTAAGTCCGATCTCCGACATCCTGCGGATCACCTGCTCGGTGCGGTCGAGCGAAGCGGCATCCGGCAGTTGCGCGAAGCCCACCAGATACTGTTTGTCCTGTGCGGGCACAAATCCGGTCGGCACTGTGTTGAACATAACGTAGGTGAGGCCGATCAGCCCCAGATAAATCACCATCACAATGGACTTGTGATGCAATATGCCCTGCACGGCACGTCCATACCCGTGCGACGCACTACCGAAGCCACGGTTGAACAGGCGGAAAAACCAACCGAATGCGCTGTCCATGACACGCATCAGCCAGTCCTTGCGCGCGCCGTGCGGTTTAAGCAGTACCGCGCACAAGGCCGGGCTCAAGGTAAGCGAATTGAACGCCGAGATCACCGTGGAGATGGCTATGGTGAGCGCGAATTGTTTGTAGAACTGGCCGGTCAAGCCGCTGATAAAGGCAAGCGGGATGAACACCGCGCACAAGGTGAGCGCGATGGCGATGATCGGCCCACTCACCTCGCTCATGGCCTTGTGTGTGGCCTGATTGGGGCTCAGACCCAACGCGATATTACGCTCCACGTTCTCCACCACCACGATGGCGTCATCCACCACGATGCCGATGGCAAGAACCAGGCCGAACAGCGTAAGCGCGTTGATGGAAAAACCAAATGCAAGGAGCAGGGCGAAGGTGCCGATGATGGAGATCGGCACCGCGAGCAGCGGGATAATCGAGGCGCGCCAGGTCTGTAAAAATACGATCACCACCAGCACCACCAGCGCCACCGATTCTAGCAGGGTAATCACCACCGCCTTGATGGAATCGCGCACGAACACCGTGGGGTCATAGACGATCTTGTAATCCACGCCCTGCGGGAAAGAGCGCTTCAATTCCTCCATGGCTTTACGCACGTCGTTGGAGAGTTCGATCGCGTTCGAACCGGGCGCCTGGAAAATGGGGACCGCCACTGCGGCTTTATTATTGAGCAGGCTGCGCAACGCGTATTCACTCGCGCCCAGCTCGATGCGCGCGACATCTTTCAGCCGGGTGAGCGCACCGTCCGGATTGGCCTTGATGATGATGTCGCCGAACTGCTCTTCCGTGACTAGGCGGCCCGTCGCATTGACGCTCAATTGAAAATCCACACCCGCCGCTGCGGGAGACGCACCGACTATGCCGGCGGCCACTTGCACGTTTTGCTCGCGGATCGCGCGTACCACGTCGCCGGCAGTAAGGTCGCGCGCCGCGACCTTTTGCGGGTCAAGCCACACGCGCATGGAATAATCCCCGGCGCCGAAAATCATCACCTGGCCGACACCACGGATGCGCGCCAGCGCGTCTTTCACGTTCAGCACCGCATAGTTGCGCAGGTACACCATGTCGTAGCGGTCGTCGGGCGACAGCAAATGCACCACCATGGTGAGATCGGGTGAACTTTTTATAGTGCTCACGCCGAGGCGGCGTACTTCTTCGGGAAGCCTGGGCAGCGCCTGCGCCACGCGGTTTTGCACCTGTACCTGCGCGGTGTCCACGTTGGTGCCCAGC
Source organism: uncultured Gammaproteobacteria bacterium (assembly GCA_964442865.1). Taxonomy (GTDB): domain Bacteria; phylum Pseudomonadota; class Gammaproteobacteria; order SURF-13; family SURF-13; genus JACPZD01. The sequence goes on along the minus strand of CAYUAZ010000001.1, from coordinate 21,167 downwards.
TTGAATGTGACGGTGAGGTTGAGCACACCATCGGTGGTGGCCTGCGACGACATGTACAGCATGTTCTCGACGCCGTTGATCTGTTCTTCCAGTGGCGAGGCAACAGTTTCGGCGATCACGCGCGGGTTGGCGCCCGGATAGATTGCGCGCACCACCACGGAGGGGGGAACGACTTCGGGATATTCGCTGATCGGCAGTTGCCACATGGAGATGGCGCCGGCGACAAGGATAAGGATGGACAATACCGCCGCGAAGATCGGGCGGTCTATAAAGAAGCGTGAGAAGTCCATGACGGTGTTTTGTTATTAGTGCGCCGGCGCCGCAACCTGTGCCTGTTCTTCCATCGGCACCGTCTGCGGTGTCACCGGCATTCCGGAGCGCACGCGCTGCAGACCGTTTACCACAATCAGCTCGCCGGGTTTGAGCCCTTCCTTCACCACGCGCAAACCATCAACCAGGCGTCCGACCTTCACCGGACGGTAATCCACCTTGTTTTGCGCGCCCAGCACCAGGACAAACTTCTGGTTCTGATCGGTGCCCACCGCACGATCGTTGATGAGCACAGCCTTGAACTTGCCGCTGCCGATCAGTTTCAAGCGTGCGAATAAACCCGGCGTGAACAAGCGCTCCTTGTTGTCGAACACGGCGCGTGCGCGAATCGTACCGGTGGCGGGGTCAAGCTTGTTGTCCACAAAGTCCATATAGCCCTGATGCGGGTAACCCTCCTCGTTGCCGAGTCCGAGATAAATGGGATTGCGCACCTCGCGCGAGCTGGGGCGTGCGCCACTGTGCGCGAGCTCCATGTATTTAAGATAAATCTGCTCGTCGCCTTCGAAGTAGGCGTAGATCGGATCGAGCGACACGATAGTAGTCAGCAAGGTCGCACCAGCAGGCCCTTCGGCGCTGACCAGATTGCCCACCGTGATCTCGGCGCGCCCTGCCCGCCCGTCAATCGGGGCCGTAACGCGGGTAAATTCCAGATTCAGGCTCGCGACATCGAGCGCGGCCTGCGCAACCAGCACATTGGCGTCCGCCGCGCGCAGGCCGTTGCTGCGCTCGTCATAATCCTGTTGCGAAATAAACTTGTTCTGTAACAGCTTCCCCGCACGCTCGCGCTGGCTCTTGGCCAGTTCGGCGCCGGCATTGGCGCGCACCAGATCGGCCTCGGCCCGTTTTAATTCCGCCGCAAAGGAACGCGGGTCAATGACAAACAGGAGATCGCCCTTTTTGACCTCTTTACCTTCCTGGAAATGAATGGCCTCGATATAGCCGGACACGCGCGGGCGCACCTCAACCTTCTCCACCGCTTCCAGCCGTCCGGAAAACTCATCCCACTCGTTCACCTCGCGCTCGATGACACTTGCCACACTCACCTGTGGGGCAGGCGGTGTCTGTGGAGCATGTGCCTCGGGCTTGCCGCATGCGGACAACACGACCGCGTACAACATAAACCAAGCCCAGCGGGTTGTCATAAGCGTTCTCACTTTGTCAGCGGTATAGAGATGTTGTACTCTGTATGTGAATCTATTGTGACAGGTAAGGGATATTCAATTGTTCGTATGTTTCCGAACAATTGAATACTAAGCCCCCGCATGACATACTGTCAAGATGCGTAAACTTACCACGCCAACACGCAAGGAAATTTCGTTATCCGGCGTCCTCTATGCCCTGAGCGATCCGATTCGTATGGAAATTGTGAGCCGCTTGGCCGTAAAGGGCGAACAAACCTGCGGGGCGTTTTGCGACAAGGTCGCCAAATCCACCCTGTCCCATCATTTCAAGGTGTTACGTGAAACCGGTGTCATCACCATGCGCGCCGAGGGCGCGAGCTGTAAGAATACGCTGCGCCGTACGGATCTCGATTCCCGCTTTCCAGGTCTGCTGGACGCTGTATTACGCGCCTCGAAGCCACTTTAGTTACAAGTAGGTCTGATCCACATAGCACCAGCGCCAGTCTTCGCCAGGTTCAAGGGATTGAATAACAGGATGACCGGTCCCGTGAAAATGCCTGGTCGCGTGTTTATTCTTCGACGAGTCGCAGCAGCCTGCATGCCCGCAGATCAAACATAGGCACAGATGTACCCACTCGTCTCCGGTCTTGAGACAGTCTTCACAGCCCGGCGCACTGGGCGCGACTTTTTGAAGCTCTGAATAAGTCCATCCTGGACTTCTCAGAGCAAGAAAAGCAAAAAACGTGGTTTTTGCTTTTCTTCATTTTTCAAACACTTACGTGTTTGAAAAATGGCGGTGCATCCCTGCACCGCAGGAACCTCTGACTTAATCAGAGGTTCCTTTTTGGATTTGGTCAAGATGTGTGCACTGCGTGGTCATTACCAAGTTCCTCCCGGATACTCATCAGGCTGCGGCCGGGGTCGGCGGCGGCGGTAATCGGCCGGCCGATAACCAGATAATCGGCGCCGTTTTGGACTGCTTCGCGCGGTGTCATAATGCGCTTTTGGTCGCCCTGCTCAGCGCCCAGCGGACGCACCCCCGGCGTAACCAATAAGAAATTCTTGCCGTGGATGGCGCGCAGCGCCGCTGCTTCCAGGGGGGAGCACACCACGCCATCCATACCCGCCTGTTTGGCCAATGCCGCCAGGCGCAGGACATTTTCCTGTGGAGCACCTGCAAGGCCGATTTCGAGAAGGTCGTTGGCATCGAGGCTGGTGAGAACAGTGACCGCAATTAACAACGGGGGTTTGGATTGCGCGTTAATCGCCGCACGCGCTGCTTCCATCATCTTGCGCCCGCCCAGGGCGTGAACGTTTACCATCCACACGCCGAGTTCCGCAGCCGCAGTACAGGCCTGCGCAACAGTATTGGGAATATCGTGGAATTTCAAATCGAGAAAGACATCGAAGCCCAGCTTCATCACCTTTTCTACTAATGCCGGGCCGCCCCGGCAGAACAGTTCTTTGCCAACCTTTACACGGCACTGCTGCGGATCAAGACGGCTCAATAGCTCCAGCGCCTTGGACGGATCGGCAAAATCCAGCGCGACTATGATCGGCGAGTTATTCACCTTCGACTCCATGAATAGGTTTCATACTGTTCCAGTTCTTGCAGCTCGGGCATTGCCAATGCAGCGACCTCCCAACAAATCCACAGTGATTGCATTTATAGACGGGTTTTTCTTCAAGCAGCTTTTTTACCAGATCCCTGAGGATCAGGAGATTGTCACGCGCGGCGCCTTCGGAATGTACGAGATTTAATTCGATAAGACGATCAAGGCCGCGCACTGACGGACGTTTACGAAGCTGTTCGGTAATAAAGTTTGCAGCCACGTCATCGCCCTCCTGGCGACGCAACAGTTCGGCAAGCGCGAGTATCAGGCTGATGCTGCTGTGCTTGGCAAGAATCTGTTTCAGATAGACAATGATTTCGCCGGTCTGACCTAATGTGTTATGGCAATCGAGCAGCGGCTCGATGACTTCGGGAAGATAATCAGGGTCTTGCTGCTCGACCCGCTTTAGGGTGCGTATGGCCGCCTTGCAATCCCCAGCCGCCACTTCCATATCTCCCTGTAGCAAACTTGCCCTGACGCAGTTGCGATCGAATTCCAGTGCGCGCTCAATCATGCGCGCAGCTTGATCGAAATTCCGCTGCTGCCGCGCCTGTTCGGCCAATTCGCAATAGTAATGGGCGATGACCTCGGAGCAACTTTTGCCGCTGACCTCTTCCCATCTTTTCGTTACGGCTATCGCCTTGTCCCATTCCTTTTCCTGCTGATAGATATCAATCAAGTGCCGCAGCGCCGGTGCGGTATGATCGTTCATCTCGATCAGCTCCAGGAACAAGGTTTCGGCGCGGTCGAATAACCCCGCCCGCATGTAATCCTGACCCAACTCCAGCAGGGCAAGTGTGCGCAACGGACGGCTCAGGGAGGGACGGGCGATGAGGTTTTGGTGAATGCGGATGGCGCGATCCACTTCGCCGCGACGCCGGAACAAGTTGCCCAGGGCCAGGTGCGTCTCCGCCGTTTCGCTGTCCACCTCGAGCATCTTGAGAAAAACTTCGATGGCCTTATCGGGCTGCTCGTTGAGCAGATAGTTGAGTCCCTTGAAGTAATGCGACGACAGACCGGGCGTTTTGTAATGCGTGCTGCGGTCGCTATCGCGCTTGGCGACCCACCAACCCGAGATGGCTGCCACAGGCAACAAAAGCCACAGCAATTCCCACACTATTCGGTCCCTTGGAGAGGCAAGGCCCGCAGATTGGCAACCTCTTCCTGAGCAAGCTGCGCCGACTTGCGAAGCTTGCGCACCTCTCTCTTCAAGCCCAGCAGCATACCCAGGCACGCCAGGATACCGAACATCACCCCCAAGGTCATGGCTGCAACCAGCAGCAGCGATAACGGGGCCTGCCAACTACCGAAATAATAATCGAGGTTGACGGGCTCCGCGTTAAGCACCGCGAAGCTCAAACCCAGCAGCAGGATGATAAAGAAAAACAATAAACGAATAATACGCACGATGCCACCTCTGACGTACAGGGACGACTAATGTCGCGGGAGCGATACTGCACAGGATAAGCCTAATAGCGCGGTTGAATCAATCATTCCCGGAGGAGCCGCTCGCTCAAAAAAAACGGCATGGGCTTTTCAGCGCATGCCGTGCGGGTATTACACGCCGGTACTTATTTTGACGTATAGGGACGTACCAATGTCGCGGGAGACAGAGCCTGCCCCGGACTCGATCCGGGGGCGCCGGGAGCGACCATGCCGCGATTGACTCGCTCACGCAGCTCCTTGCCCGGCTTGAAGTGAGGCACGTACTTTCCATACAGCGACACCGGATCGCCGGTCTTGGGGTTACGGCCGACACGAGGCGGGCGGTAATGCAGGGAAAAACTGCCGAAGCCGCGGATCTCGATGCGCTGACCGTTGGCGAGCGCCTGACCCATCTGATCGAGCATGGTTTTTACAGTCAGTTCTATATCCTTATAGGCCAACTGAGTCTGTTTGCGGGAGAGTATCTCTATGAGTTCTGATTTTGTCATGATCTGTTTCCCTCAGTAGAATCCGTTAAGGAATCTCTGATATATCAGAGATTCCTGCGGTACACGGATGTGCCGCCACTCTTCAAATGCGTACGCATTTGAAGAGCGAAGAAAGGCAAGAACCATGTTTTTGCCTTTCGCCTCTGAAAATTCCATGGGTGAGCTGCAAAGCAGCGAACGGGTTTGCCAAGGATGGCAAACCCTGGCATCCAAGCGTAGCAGGACAGCGTAGCGCTAGGATGGAATTTTTCAGAGTTCATCTGGTGCAACCGGAGAATTGAGCCATGGCGCAAAATGACGGGCAAGAACGCACAGAACAAGCGACACCCAAGCGCCTGGAGGAGGCGCGCGAAAAAGGGCAAACGGTACGCTCGCGCGAGATGAACACCCTGGCGATGTTGTTGGCGGCCGCCGGGGCGTTGCTTTTTTTAGGCGCGGGACTGGTCAATAACTTGAGCGCGTTGATGCGCGGCGGCTTGAGCCTGAACCGTACTCAAGTCTTCGATCCCACCGCGCTCACGCGCCTGTTTGGGCAGGGTGTGTTCGATGCGCTGAGTGCGCTGTTCCCCTTTTTCCTGCTGCTGGTTATGGTCGCGCTGGTCGCGCCGCTGTTGCTGGGCGGCTGGTCGTTCAGCAGCAAGGCGCTGGCCTTCAGTTGGGAGAAGCTCGACCCCCTCAAGGGTTTGGGCCGCTTGTTCTCGGCGCACAGCGGCATGGAGCTCATCAAGGCCCTGGTGAAATTCACCCTGGTGGTCGCCGCGCTGTTGGTGTGGCTCAAGTATAACGCCGGCGCAATTCTGAATCTGGGCACGGAGCCGCTCAATGTGGCGCTCGCCCATACGATCAATCTGCTGGCCTGGGCGTTTCTGGTGTGCAGTTCGACGATGCTAGTCATCGCCGCTGCGGACGTGCCGTTCCAGATCTGGGATCACGCCAAGAAGCTTAAGATGACCCGCCAGGAAATTCGTGATGAAGGTAAGGAGACCGACGGTAATCCGCAGATCAAGGGCCGTATCCGCTTCCTGCAACGCGAAATGGCGCAGCGGCGCATGATGGCCGAGGTGCCCAAGGCCGACGTGATTATCACCAACCCGACCCATTACGCCGTGGCGCTGCGTTACGACCAGAGCCGCATGGGCGCGCCCAGGCTGGTCGCCAAGGGCGCGGGACCTATCGCGCAGCGAATCCGCGAAGTGGGCGCCGAGCACAAGGTGAGCATCGTCTCGGCGCCCAGCCTGACGCGCGCGGTGTATCACAGCACCGATCTCAATCAGGAGATCCCGGCCGGCCTGTATCTCGCCGTGGCGCAGGTACTCGCCTATGTGTACCAACTGCGGCGCCAGGTGGAGAACCCGGATCTACAACCCACGCCGTTGCCCGACGAACTGCCGATCCCCGACGAGTTTAGGCGAGACTGACCATGTCCGATTCCTTATTGATGCGTTTGCAAGACCTCGGCCGCAGCGGCGTCGGCGCGATGGTGTTGATGTTGCTGATGCTGGCGATGCTGGTGGTGCCGCTGTCGCCGTTCATGTTGGACATATTGTTCACCTTCAATATCGCACTCGCCATGGTGGTGTTGCTGGCGGGCGTGTATACGCAGCGGCCGCTGGATTTCGCGGTGTTTCCCACGGTGCTGTTGCTGGCCACCCTGTTGCGTCTGGCGCTCAACATCGCCACCACGCGGGTAGTGCTGCTGCACGGTCACACCGGAACGGACTCGGCGGGCCAGGTCATCAAGGCCTTCGGCGAGTTCGTGGTGGGCGGCAACTACGCGGTGGGACTGGTGGTGTTTACGATCCTGATCATCATCAACTTCGTGGTGGTGACCAAGGGCGCCGGGCGCATTGCCGAGGTGAGCGCACGCTTTACCCTGGATGCGATGCCCGGCAAACAAATGGCGATAGACGCCGATCTCAACGCCGGCCTGGTGACCCAGGACGAGGCCAAGACACGCCGCGCCGAGGTGATCCAGGAGGCCGATTTCTATGGGGCCATGGACGGCGCCAGCAAATTTGTGCGTGGTGACGCGGTCGCCGGTATCTTGATCGTGTTCATCAATTTGATCGGCGGCCTCGCGATCGGCATGGCTCAGCATGGCCTGCCGTTCTCTATGGCCATGCACAATTACGCCTTGCTCACCATCGGCGACGGCCTGGCGGCGCAGATCCCCGCGCTGTTGCTGTCCACTGCGGCGGCGATCATGGTGACGCGCGTCTCCAGCGCGCAGAATATGGGCCAGCAGATCGTCGGCCAGTTGCTGGGCAACCCGCGCGCGCTGGGCACCACCGCCGCCATCATGGGCGCCATGGGCCTGGTGCCGGGCATGCCCAATGTCGCGTTCCTGAGTCTTGCCGCCATCAGCGGCGGCGCGGCCTATCTGATCGCCCAGCGTCAGCGGGCGGAAAAGGCGGCTCCCCCGCCCCCGCCCGTGCTGCAGTCGCACACCGAACCCAAGGAGCTAAACTGGGACGACATGATTCCGGTGGACACCATCGGTCTGGAGGTCGGCTACCGGCTCATCCCGCTGGTGGACAAACAACAGGGCGGTCAGCTCATGACGCGCATCAAGGGGGTGCGCAAGAAACTTTCGCAGGATCTCGGTTTTCTGGTCCCGCCCGTGCATATTCGTGACAATCTCGATCTCGGCCCCAACAGCTATCGCATCACCCTGAAGGGCGTGACGGTCGGTCAGGCCGATGTCTACCCGGAGCGCGAGCTGGCCATCAATCCGGGCCGGGTGTTCGGCACGTTGCCGGGCATGGCCGCCAAGGACCCCGCTTTCGGGCTGGATGCGGTGTGGATAGAGTTGAATCAGCACGATCAGGCGCAGACCATGGGCTATACCGTGGTGGACACCAGCACGGTGGTGGCGACCCATCTCAACCAACTGCTGCAAAACCATTCATACGAATTACTCGGCCGCGACGATGTGCAGCGGCTGCTCGACAATCTCGCCAAGACCTTCCCCAAGCTGGTCGAGGAATTGGTCCCCAAAGCGCTCTCGCTCGGGGTTGTCCTCAGGGTATTGCAGAACCTGCTCGAAGAAAACATTCCGATCCGCGATATGCGCAGTATTGCCGAAACCTTGGCGGAACATGCCGGAAAGACACAGGATCCGGTGGAGTTGACCACTGCCGCGCGGGTCTCGCTGGGCCGTTCTATCGTGCAAAACATCAATGGTACAGGCTCCGAGCTGCCGTTTATCTCACTTGATCCTTCGTTGGAACAAATATTGCAAAAGAGCATAAAGATAGGAGAAGGCGCGGGTCTCGAACCGGGTTTGGCGGAGCGCATGCACAGGTCCCTGGCGGATGCCGCCAAGCGTCTGGAACTCTCGGGTCAGGTGGCGGTGTTGCTGGTTCCCGCCGGGCTGCGCACCCTGCTGGCGCGCTTTGTCAGGCACACCATCCCGGGTCTGCACGTGCTCTCGTATGACGAGATCCCGGATAACAAGCAAATCAAAATGGTTGCGACAGTAGGGTGAGCGGCGGGCTTAGGAGCCGCGAACGCCCGCACACGGATGTGCGGGCTGGGGCTTATTTAGTGAGATGAAGTCGCGCCAGGATGGCGGAGAAGAAGGAGTGGTGAGGAGTGAGAGGTTACGCCTAACACCTCACTTGCAGCTAAGTGGTTTCCGAGGAAAGCCGATATGAAGATTAAACGTTTTTTTGCAAGTGACATGCGTCAGGCGATTCGTCAGGTGCGTGATGAGTTGGGCAGCGATGCGGTCATCCTCTCCAACCGTTCGATGGAAGACGGCATCGAGCTGGTCGCCGCGATTGAGTATGACGCCGCGCTGTTTAATGAGATGGGCGGTGCTCGGCCCGCCGCGCAAGAAGCCGTTGCTCAAGCCAAGCCTGCTGCCGAAGCCACTGTGCGTAAATCACCCAAGCAAATTCCCGCCGCCGTAACGGCGGCCCAACCTGAACCGCGTGTTGAGCGTATAGAGACGCAACACTCCACCGGTAGAGGCAGCATCCTGTGGGCCCAGGAGCCGGCGCTGGTGGAGATGAACGAAGAGATTAAGACCCTGCGCGAATTGTTGCAGGAGCAATTATCGGGGCTCGCCTGGGGCGACCTCGGGCGGCGTCATCCGCTGCGCGCCAAGCTGTTACGGCGGCTGATGGAGCTGGGCTTGAGCCCGGCCTTGAGTCTGCGTATCAGCGACACCCTGGCCGGTGATCTGGATTTCGATCAGGCCTGGCGTCATGCCTTGGGCGTGCTCGCACATCAACTCCCGGTGACTAACGACGATATTCTCAGCGAGGGTGGCGTGGTCGCCCTGGTCGGCCCGACCGGCGTCGGCAAGACCACCACCATCGCCAAGCTGGCCGCACGTTACGCTTTGCGCCACGGCCCCAACCGGGTGGCGCTGGTGACCACCGACAATTACCGCATCGGCGCCCACGAACAATTGCGCACCTATGGACGCATCCTGGGTGTGCCGGTGCGCATCGCCATGAATCATGAGGAGTTACACAACGCCTTGCTCGGCCTGCGCGACAAGCCGCTGGTGCTGATAGACACCGCCGGCATGAGTCAGCGTGACGTGCGCCTCTCGGAACAGTTCGCGCTGTTGAACGGCAGCAGCGCGGACCGGATACCGGTGAAGACCTATCTCGTCATGTCCACCACCACGGCGCTGCACGGCCTGAATGAAGTCGCGCGCGCCTATCAAGGCGTCAAACTGCACGGCTGTATCTTGAGCAAACTGGACGAAACCACCAGTCTGGGACCGGCGCTCTCCGTCAGCATCGAGCAGCAGCTCCCGGTCGCTTACGTGAGCGCCGGTCAGCGCGTCCCGGAGGACATGCAACCGGCGCGCGCGCACAGCCTGGTGATACGCAGCGTCAGCATCATGCAGCACAGCGGCGAGAACATCGAAGATGAATCGCTGGAATTGGCCTTTGGGGGGTTGGCGGCGCATGCTCAATTCTGAAACATCGGCCGATCAGGCCGCCGGTCTGCGCCGCATCGTCAAGCCGCGCCCGGTGCGCGTGATCGCGGTGACCAGCGGCAAGGGCGGGGTGGGCAAGACCAATGTCTCGGTCAATCTCGCCCTGGCTCTCGCGCAGCGCGATAAAAAGGTCATGCTGATGGATGCCGATCTCGGCCTCGCCAACGTGGACGTGCTGCTCGGTTTGCGGCCCAGTTACAACCTGTCCCATGTGTTGGACGGCGAACGCTCGCTGGAGGAGATTATCGTCGCCGGTCCGGACGGTCTGCGCATCGTGCCGGCCTCTTCGGGTGCGCGCAGCATGATGGACCTCGATCCCATGCAGCACGCCGGCATCATCCGCGCCTTCAGCGAACTCAGCGAACAATTGGACATATTACTGATAGATACCGGTGCGGGGATTTCCAACAGCGTGGTGAGTTACACCCGCGCCGCGCAGGAGGTCATCGTGGTGGTCTGCGACGAGCCGGCCTCCATCACCGATGCCTACGCCCTGATGAAGGTGCTGCACCGTGAGCACGGCATACAGAATTTTCACATCCTCGCCAACATGACGCACGCCATGCAGGAGGGCCGCGAGCTGTTCGCCAAGATCAGCAAGGTGACAGACCGCTTCCTCGACGTGGCGCTGGATTTCATGGGCGCGGTGCCTTATGACGAGTATGTGCGCAAGGCGGTGCAGCGGCAGCGCGCGGTGGTGGACCTGTTCCCGCGCAGCAAGGCGGCGCTGGCGTTCAAGACCCTGGCGCAAAAGACCGATACCTGGCCCATGCCGACGGCGGCCTCCGGGCACATGGAATTTTTTGTCGAGCGGCTCATCCGCACACCGCCCGCAGCAGTGGATTTTGCGAGTCGGCCAGAACCGGTAGCGAGGCTAGTGGTATGAGCAGTCTGGCGATGTACGCCGCCGCCCAGCCCGGCGCGCAGGACGATCTGCTGACGCGGCATGCGCCGCTGGTCAAGCGCATCGCCTATCACCTGAAGAGCCGCCTGCCGGCCAACGTGCTGGTGGACGACCTGATCCAGGCCGGAATGATCGGCCTGCTGGAGGCGTCGCGCAATTACGATGCGGCGCAAGGCGCGAGCTTCGAGACCTATGCCAGCATCCGCATCCGCGGCGCCATGCTGGACGAGGTGCGCAAGAACGATTGGGCGCCGCGCTCGGTGCATCGCAAGGCCCGTCAGGTGGCCGAGGCGGTGCATGAGGTGGAGCACAGGACCGGCCGCGATGCCCGCGATCACGAAGTGGCGGCGGTGCTAGGGCTCAGTATGGAGGAATACCATCACATCGTGCAGGACGCCTGCGCGCACCGCCTGTTCAGCTTCGATGACTTGGGCGAAGACGAGCAGAGCGTGGCCGAGAGTGTGGCCGACCGCAGCCAGAACCCTTTCGAAGGCTTGGTGGATGAAGACCTGCACCGCGTGCTCACCGAGGCGATAGAGGCCCTGCCCGAACGGCAGCGTTTGGTGCTCGCCCTGTATTACGACGAAGAGCTGAACCTGCGCGAGATCGGAGAGGTGCTGGAGGTCAGCGAGTCGCGCGTCAGCCAGATATTGAGTCAGACGCTGCTGCGTCTACAGACGCAGATGCGGCATTGGGGCGGAAGGGAAAGAGGGTAGCAGGCAGGTCGGATCTGACTGCTGCATTGGTAAATCAGGAGGACTAGTTGTGGACAAAAACATGAAAATTTTAATCGTGGATGATTTTTCCACGATGCGCCGCATCATCAAGAATCTGCTGCGCGATCTGGGTTTCAACAATACCAGCGAGGCGGACGACGGCACTTCGGCCTTGCCCATGCTGCAAGCCGGGTCCTTCGATTTTCTGGTGACGGACTGGAATATGCCCGGCATGCAGGGCATAGATCTCCTCAAGGCGGTGCGCGCCGATGCGAAACTCGCCAAGCTGCCGGTGCTGATGGTCACCGCGGAGTCCAAGCGCGAGCAGATCGTCGAGGCGGCGCAGGCGGGCGTCAGCGGCTACGTCGTTAAGCCGTTCACGGCCGTCACCCTCAAGGAAAAGATAGACAAAATATTTGAGCGGCTTGAGGCCACCAACGCGGCCTAACTTCAATCGTATGGAACGGCCCCCGTTCCAGGCAAAGGATAACCCATGGACACAATAACCATAAATCAAGAACAACTGCTCATCAAGGTGCGCGCCCTGGTGCAAGAGATCGAGGCCGGCAATGAGCCACAAGTGAATGTCTTGCTGGAGGAGATCGGCAAACTGCGCGAGTCCACCCTGTTTCAGGAGTTGGGCCGGATGACGCGCGAATTGCACGAGTCGCTCAACAGCTTTCGATTCGACGCCCGCCTCAGCGAGCTGGCGGAACACGAGATCCCGGATGCCAAGGAGCGTCTCAACTACGTCATAGACATGACCAATCAAGCAGCCCATCGCACCCTAACCATGGTCGAGGAGACCATTCCCCTCTCCGAACAGTTGGAGAAGCTCGGCAACGATCTGACCCAGAAATGGCAGCGTTTGATGCGCCGGGAGATGGACGCTAAAGAATTCAAGGCACTCAGCCAGGAGGTGGGCGAGTTCTTGCCGCTGGTTGAGGAGCATGCCACCCAGATACACACCAATCTTTCCGAGATGATGATCGCGCAGGATTACCAGGACATCACCGGCCAGATCATCCGCCGGGTGATTACCCTGGTGCAGGATATGGAACAGAGTTTAGTCAACATGATCCGTCTGTCGGGCGGTAAGCCCGCCGCGCCCGCCGCGACTAAGGCCAAGTCCAAGCTTGAGGGCCCGCAGATCAATGCCAAAGGCCGCGAGGATGTGGTGGACGGACAGGATAACGTGGATGCGCTGTTGTCGAGCCTTGGATTCTGATGCCGGGAGTTTGCAATGAATGACGATAACGAGATCCTGCAAGACTTTCTGGTCGAGGCCGGCGAGATCCTGGAAAAACTGGGAGAACAGCTCGTGGATCTGGAGTCGCGTCCCGATGACAAGGATTTGCTCAATGCCGTGTTTCGCGGTTTTCACACCATCAAGGGCGGCGCCAGTTTTCTGAGCCTCGTACCGCTGGTCGAAGTGTGCCATCGCGCCGAGGACGTGTTTAACATCCTGCGTCAAGGACAGAGGCAGGTGGACGCGCAGCTCATGGACGTGATGCTGGAGGTGCTGGATGCGTTGAATCGCATGTTCGCGTCGCTGCTGGCCGGCGAAGATCCGGAGCACGCCGACCCCGCCATCCTCGATCAGCTTGATAAACTCTCAGTAGTCGAACAGGCTCAAGATACCGCTAAGGCGGACGTCGCATTGGCCAAGCACGAGCAGCCGCAAGCCCCGGGCGGTGACGCAACGGATGCGGAGTTCGACAAGCTGCTCGGTGCGCTGGGCGGACAGAAACCCTCTGCGCCCGCTGTGGTTTCTGCAGCGAATGATGAGATCACCGACGCGGAATTCGAGGCCCTGCTGGATCAATTGCACAGCCCCGGAGCGCACAGTGGCGAGGCGCCTGCTCCTGTAGCCGCAGTCAGTTCCACCAAGTCCCAGCCGGCAGCGACGCCTGCCGCAAAGGCCACCAAGCCTGAACCCGATCTGATCACCGACAGTGAATTCGATGCCTTGCTGGATCAACTGCACGGCCCTGCCAAGAAAGGCGGGCAAGAGAAAAAACCCGCCGCCGCAGAACCGCCGGTAAAGCTCGAAGCAAAACCCGCCCCCGCGCGCGCAGCCAAACCCGATGCCCAGGAAATGGCGGCGCCCGCAGCCGAGACCACGGTGCGGGTGGACACCAAGCGCATAGACGACATCATGAACATGGTGGGTGAACTGGTGCTGGTGCGCAACCGTCTGGTCACGCTGGAGACGGGCTTCGCCAACGAGGAAATGACCAAGGCGGTTTCCAATCTGGATGTGGTGACGGCCAATCTGCAAATCGCGGTGATGAAGACCCGCATGCAGCCCATCAAAAAAGTATTTGGCCGCTTCCCGCGCGTGGTGCGTGACCTCGCTCGCAGCCTGAACAAAGAGGTCAATCTGGAACTGTTGGGCGAGGAGACCGATCTCGACAAAAATCTGGTTGAGGCCCTGGCCGATCCGCTGGTACACCTGGTGCGCAATGCCGTGGATCACGGTATCGAGATGCCGGACGTGCGTGCCGCCAAGGGTAAGCCGCGCACCGGTACGGTGATACTCGCCGCCGAACAGGAGGGCGACCACATATTACTGACTATCTCCGACGATGGCGCGGGCATGGACCCGGAACTGTTGCGCCGCAAGGTGGTGGAGAAAGGGCTGATGGATACCGACGCCGCTGCGCGTCTGGATCACCGTGAATGCTTTAACCTCATCTTTATGCCGGGCTTCTCGACCAAGTCCGAGATCTCCGATGTCTCCGGGCGCGGCGTGGGCATGGATGTCGTCAAGACCCGCATCTCGCAGCTCAACGGTGTGGTCGAGATAGATTCGACGCCGGGCAAGGGCAGCCGTCTCATCATCAAGGTGCCCCTCACTCTGGCGATCATTCCGACCCTGATGGTAGTGCTCGGGGGGCAGACCTTCGCGCTGCCGTTGGTGAGCGTCAGTGAAATATTTAATCTCGACTTGAAGCGCACCAATGTCATAGACGGCCAGTTGACCGTGATGGTGCGCGACAAGCCCTACCCGTTGTTTTATCTGCGCCAGTGGCTGGTGGCAGGCGGGGCGTACGAGGCCCCACCGGAAAACGGCCACGTGGTGATAGTGCATTTCGGCATTCAGCGCCTCGGCTTTGTGGTGGATCAATTGATCGGCCAGGAAGAGGTCGTCATCAAGCCGCTGGGTGCATTGCTGCACGGTACACAAGGCATCGCCGGCGCCACCATTACCGGCGACGGTCGTATCGCGCTCATCCTGGATGTGCCGGGCATGATGAAGACTTACGCCCGACGGGCGGCGTGACAACCAAGGAGTAATGTAATGCCCGTGCGCGTAGTAGTCGTAGACGATTCCGGATTTTTCCGCCGCCGCGTCACCGAAATGTTGAATGCCGATCCCGAGATTCAGGTGATCGGTTCGGCAAGCAACGGGCAGGAAGGCGTGGACAAGGTCATCGAGCTCAAGCCCGATGTGGTGACCATGGATATCGAAATGCCGGTGCTGGACGGCATCAGCGCCGTGCGCAAGATCATGAGCATGCGCCCTACGCCGGTGTTGATGTTTTCCTCGTTGACCCATGAAGGTGCGCAGGCCACCCTGGAGGCCCTGGAGGCCGGCGCGGTGGATTTTCTGCCGAAGCGTTTCGAGGATATTTCGCAGGATCGCAACGAGGCGAAGCAACTCCTCTGTCAGCGCGTGCGCGCGCTCGGCCAGCGCGGCCTGAGAAGTTCTGCCTCTGTTGCTGCGCGTCCCGCGCCAAGCAAGCCGGTCAACGGCACCCCGGTCATCGCGTCCGGGCGCGCCGCGGGCAAGGTGAATTACAAACTGGTCGCTATCGGCACCTCCACGGGAGGGCCAGTCGCCTTGCAGCAGGTGCTCACCAAACTGCCGGCGGATTTTCCCATGCCTTTGTTGCTGGTGCAGCACATGCCCGCCAGTTTTACCCCTAGCTTCGCGCAACGTCTCAATCAATTGTGCGCCATCACCGTGAAGGAGGCGGTGGACGGCGAGCCGTTGCAACCCGGCACCGCGCTGCTGGCGCCGGGTGGACGGCAGATGGTGATAGAACAACGCGGCGGAGTTGCGGTGGTGCGCATCCAGGACAGTGAACCCGGGCAAACCTACAAACCCTCGGTAGACACGACGTTCAGCTCGCTCGCGCGCGCCATGCCCGGCCAGGTGCTGGGCATCATCCTCACCGGCATGGGCGCCGATGGACGCGAAGGTTCGCGGCTGCTTAAGCAAGGCGGTGCGACCATCTGGGCGCAAGACGAACAAAGCTGTGTGATTTATGGCATGCCGATGGCAGTGGTGGAGGCGGGTCTCGCCGATCAGGTGTTGCCGCTGTCCGAGATCGGTGTGAATCTCGCCAAGCGGAACTGATGCATGGACATCCTCAGTATAGCTGGACTGGTGCTGGCGTTCGGCGCCATCCTCGGCGGCCAGGTGCTCGATGGCGGGCACATCGGCAGCATCATGAACGCCACTGCCGTGCTCATCGTGGTAGGTGGTACCTTGGGCGCGGTCATGCTACAGACGCCGCTGCCGGTGTTTATCCACGCCTTCAAGATCGCCAAGTGGGTATTTATGCCCCCCAAGCTGGCCCCGCACGAGGCCGTCGAGAAGATCGTCAACTGGAGCAATATCGCACGCAAGGAAGGTCTGCTGGGTTTGGAGGCGGTGACCGAGGCCGAGCCCGACCTGTTTGCGCGCAAGGGCTTGCAGTTATTGGTGGACGGCAGTGAACCGGAGGTGATACGCAGCATCCTGGATGTGGAGCTGGAGGCCAAAGAGCATCACGACAACCAGGGCGCCAAGGTGTTCGAGGCCATGGGTGGTTACAGCCCCACCATAGGCATTATCGGCGCAGTGATGGGCTTGATCCATGTTATGGGTAACCTCTCGGACCCTTCCGCCTTGGGTAGCGGTATCGCGGTGGCGTTCGTGGCGACCATCTACGGCGTGGCCCTCGCCAATCTTTTTTTTCTACCCTTCGCGGGCAAGTTAAAGAGCTTGATTCAGAATCAGACCCAATTTCGCACCATGATTATGGAAGGCGTGATCTCAATCGCCCAAGGTGATAACCCGCGTAACATCGAGACCAAGCTGCAGGGGTATATGCATTAACTGTAGGTGCGAATTCATTCGCACTGTACCGAAGGCCGAATGAATTCGGCCCTACTTATTTATTATGGCCCGCAAACAAAAACATGAAGAGCACGTCAACCATGAACGGTGGCTGGTGTCCTACGCCGATTTCATCACGCTGCTGTTCGCCTTTTTTGTGGTGATGTACGCCATTTCGTCGGTGAACCAGGGCAAATACCGCGTGCTCTCCGACGCCCTGGTGGCGGCGTTCCGTTCCGCCCCCAAGACCCTGGAGCCGATCCAGGTCGGCGAGCCCTCCAAGTCACCGGCCTCACCCAGTCCCAACGTGCGCGACAAGCCGGCCGTGATCCAGCCGCCGCGCCCGCCGCTGCCGCGCCCGCTTTCGCCGTTCCCGCCCGACACCCATCAGGGCCGCAAGCCCTTGCCCGACTCGCAGGGCAAGGAGACCGCGCCGCGAGGTGCGGCACAGCCACAGGCGTCGGCGCATCAGGGCGAAACCGTGGCGCCGATGCAGGAGATCGCCGCGCGGATCAAGGAGGCGCTCGGCCAGCTTGCGGAGAGCAAACTCATCGAGGTGCGCAGCGCACCGCAGCGCGTGGAGATCGAACTCAAGGCCAGCATCCTGTTTGGCAGCGGCAGCGCGCGCGTGCAAGCGGAGGCGGTACCGATTCTGGAACGCATCGCCGCGATCCTCGCGCCGTTCTCCAACCCCATCGAGGTGTCCGGCTATACCGACAACGACCCGATCCGCAGCTTTGTTTTTCCCTCCAACTGGGAACTCTCCGCCGCGCGCGCCGCGAGCGTCGTGCACCTGTTCGCCGATAGCGGCGTGCGCCCCGAGCGCATGGCCGCGATAGGCTATGGCGAATATCAACCGGTTACCGACAATGACACCGCGGAGAGCCGCAGCAAAAACCGCCGCGTGATACTGGCCATACTGGCCGAACCGGAGCAGGCGCCGGATCTGCAAGAATTCAAACCCGAACCCAAACCGGTACAGGCCGCAAACCAGCCTGAACAAGCGCCTGCCAGTCCGTCACCTTCCACCGGCGAGACCGCTGCGCCCGCCGCTGCAGCAGCGTCATTGCTTATGATGAACAAGGCCACGCCAGTGCCTGCTGCGCCACCTGTTGAATTGCCGGGTTGGCTCAAACTCGGCGAGCCGGCCGGAGCCTCCGCGCCGTCGCCGGAGTTGCTGAAGCCCTCGATCTCTTATAGTGAAAAGCAGGTGCAGACGAACTCCACGCCGGTAGTAAAGCCATCCGTCAGCCTGCCCGTGCGGACACAACCGTCGGCACCCTTGACGCCCATAGCGCCCATTGTCCCCATAGCGCGGCCGCTGGCACCGATCAGCGCTGCCCCGCCGGTTCACCCTGTGGCGCCTTTGTCACCCATTCGTTTACCTGCGCAAACCAGCCCGGCGCCTGTAGGGCCGAATTCATTCGGCCAGCATCGCCAGGAACTACCCGCTGTCGCGCCCAGCACAGCGCCGACGCTACCTGCTGCGCCGCCCCAGACTCCCGCGCCATCGCAGAATGCGGATGCGCAGGACAGCCGCACCCTGGTTAATATACCTGCGCCGCCTGTGGCGCCGCCCGCCCCGCCGGTCAAGACTGCCCCGCCGGTGCAGCCGGTGGCCCCGCGCGCGCCGGTAGAATTCAGCCGCGCGCCTCAATCAGTAAGGCCGGGCTTCCCGCAGCAGATCGCCCCGCCGATACAACTGCCCTTTGGCGGCAGCCTGGTCAGGCCGCCGATGACCATCGGCACCACTAAACCGGGCGCGTCAAACGCCCCCGCGCCAGGGGCGGGAAAATGAAAATCTGGGCAGTCGCCAACCAAAAGGGCGGGGTAGGCAAGACCACTACCGCCATCAGCCTGGCCGGCCTGTTGGCCGCGCGCGGCTACGCCACGTTGCTGGTGGATATGGACCCGCACGGTTCGCTCAGCAGCTATTTCGGTCACGACCCTGACGCCGTCGAGACGAGTCTGTACACCCTGTTTCAATATAAAGATGCGGCGGGTTTGAACAAACAGCGCATCGCGCAGGCGATCCGTCCGACCCGCTTCAACCGTATCAGCGTCCTTCCCGCCAGCACCGCCCTAGCTACCCTCGACCGGCAACTTAGCGGTCAGGACGGCATGGGCCTCATTGTCGCGCGCGCTCTCGCGGAAGTGCAGAACGAATTTGATTATGCGCTGCTGGATTGCCCGCCCATGCTGGGCGTGTTGATGGTCAATGCGCTCGCTGCCTGCGAGCATCTGCTGATCCCGGTACAGACCGAATTTCTCGCGCTCAAGGGACTGGAGCGCATGCTGCATACCCTCGCCATGATTACCCGCGCGCGCAAGCTGCCCTTGGTCTACACCATCGTGCCGACACTGTTCGACCGCCGCACCCGTGCCGGCGTGGAAAGCCTTAACCTGCTGCGGCAGAAGTACCGCGAGACCTGGATATCCGAGATTCCGGTGGACACCCAGTTTAGGGAGGCGAGCCGCACCGGTGCGCCGCTGTCCTTGAGCAATCCCCAGGCGCGCGGTTCGATCGCTTACGCAGCGTTATTGGACACTTTGCAGGGCGAGTCCCCCGCAAACCAACAAGTGGTGGCTGCATCATGCTGAAAGAAATTTCAACGCAAACGTATGCAGAACCCCAGGCCGCACTTGCCGCGTATCTGGAATCCCTGTTACGGCCCGAGCTGCCAGCCACTGCGCCACCCGCTATGCCTGAACCAACGGAACCAGCGACGTCGCCCGCCCCTGAACCACAGCCCGAAGTTGCTCATGCCGAACCAACAGTTCTCATAGAAGGCACGCCGGGCTGGGCGCAAGCCCCGTTTCAGTGTCTCCTGTTCAAGACTGCGGGCCTCACCCTGGGCATACCGCTTGCCAAGTTGAACGGGATCACGCCCTGGTCTTCCTCTATCACCCCCATGCCCGGCCACAGCCCCTCGTTCCTGGGTCTGTTGCCCCATCTCGGCCGACACGTCAAGGTCATGGACACGGCACAGATCGTCATGTCCAAGCAAATATCCCAAATGGAACAGCGTTACATCGTGTTGATCGCTGACAGCGAATGGGGGCTGACCTGCGAAGCGGTCTCGGAGGTGGTGACCTTACATCCGCATCAGGTGCGCTGGCGCACTGCACTAGGCATACGCCCCTGGCTCGCCGGCATAGTAAAAGACCGTATGTGCGCCCTGCTGGACGCCGACGAACTGGCCACCCTGCTGGCCACCAGGGAGGCTCAATCAGGCCATTAAAAGTGGTTTTTGGCACGGATAATGCTTAATTTTCAGTCATAGTAAGGCCGATTAGTAATTTAATATGAGGATAACGTATGAGCCATGCCGCCATGAGAACTGAGGACCCGCTATTACAGTGGGTGACCTTCCGTCTGGACAACGAAACCTACGGGGTCAATGTCATGCAGGTGCAGGAAGTGCTGCGCATGACCGAGATCGCACCGGTACCCGGCGCGCCGGACTATGTTTTGGGCATTATCAACCTGCGCGGTAACGTGGTCACAGTCATAGACACCCGCAAGCGCTTCGGTCTGGAGCCGCGCGACGTGGATGACTCCACCCGCATCGTCATCACCGAAATCGAACAGCAAGTGATCGGCATGCTGGTAGACGCCGTCGCCGAGGTAGTGGACGTGCGCATGTCGGAGATCGAGACCGCCCCCAATGTCGGCAACGACGATAGCTCCCGATTCATTCAAGGCGTATCCAGCCGGGAAGGAGAGTTGCTCATCCTGGTGGACCTCAGCAAGCTGCTCTCCGCCGATGAGTTGAAGGAGATGCAGGCGTTATAACCTGACGCCGGAGGATTACGCCATGGTAGATGTAAGGGATGTGACCCCGCTGCACTCCATCGTGCCGATCCGAAAGCGCGAGCCGCTGGCCGAGCGCAACCCGCCGCGTAAAAACCCGCAGCAAAAAAAGCCCGAACCGCAATCCGGCGAAGACAAAGATCCGCACATAGATGAATATGCTTAATCGTTGCTGAACACGAGGTAACGTACATGAACATTCTGTATCTAAGCGCCGTAGTATGCAGTGGCCTGCTCACCCTGGTGATGTGCGTGCTGCTGTGGCGCGCCAACGCCCGTGAGCTAATCGGCAAACAGGAATTCAGCAGACTGCAACAAGAGCTGGCCGCCTTGAAGGGCGAGATGAGCGCAGTCTGGCCGCGCCTCACCCAAAGCGAAGACCGCATCACCCACCTGAGCGAACGTCAGGATCACCTGGACCTGCGCGATCCCATCACCCAGACTTACGAACCCGCCATCAAACTCGCCCACAAAGGCGCCGATGTCGAAGAGCTGATATCCACCTGCGGCCTGGCCCGCGGCGAGGCCGAACTCATTGCCATGCTGCACCGTCACACCTCCGCAACCAATTAACCCACAGGATGCAGGATGAGCAGGATGATGGATGAGGGGGGTCACCCATTAGCCGACCCTCGTCAATAAGGCGAACGAATTTATTGCGCTGC